>JBMNNQ010000072.1:0-6440 GCA_050942615.1 Dethiobacteria bacterium
GGAAAAAGATATTTTTGTTGTTCCTGATATCCTGGCCAACAGCGGCGGTGTAGTCACCTCTTATTTTGAGTGGGTCCAAAACAGCTATTCCTATTACTGGACAGCGGACGAGGTGGGCAAACGCCTGGAACAAAAAATGGTCGAAGCTTTTAACCATGTTTATGATTACCAGCGCAATTCTGATAAAAATATTACCATGCGGGAGGCAGCCTTCATGTACGCCCTGCAACGTCTGGCAGATGCCATGAAAATAAGGGGCTGGATTAAATAAAATAGAAAAACCGGGGGATTGTGCAGACCGCAGAAAGAAGGCTTTTTCAATACCTGCAGGATTGTTGCCGGCAGGTTATCGCCGGCAACAAGGGGTGTTTTGGAACAAAGAACATTTACTTTTTAGTATTGAATTTGATGATTGAACAGGCCCTATAAATACAACCCGGGAGTAAATCTTCCCGGGTTGTATGGTTTTCCTTTTTAGGACATTTTTTAGGGTATTGCCGGCAGATATAACTTTAGCTCACCGCCATTGTTGAAAGTTTCCCTGCCCAGGAAACAATAGGCCGGCAGCCGTTGTTTTTGGGGCGCATCGGGATCCCCCACCGGAAAATCGTAATAAGTTAAATATACCTCCTGGAAGGAAAAATCAAGCCGGGGCGAGGCAGCATACCATTCTACCTTTCGCACCTGTTCAAAGGCCTTGGCAGGCGACAGCAGCGTGTAGAAACCGGGCGGCAATACTTTGCCATCCTCTTGATAGTAATAAGCCGTGATACCCTTTCCTTCCTCGTAGTGCAAAATTACCGGCAATTCCTGCAAACCGCCTTTGCGGGGCAGATAAGACACCTCTACCAAGGCACCTGCAGATGTTTCACGCAAACTGCTTTCCAGGACATCCCCTTCCCTGACAGGAAAGCCCTCATTAGTAAAAACCTCCCTGGCCCACTCCGGCGTGGCGATAGACCGGGCTTCGCTTTGCAGCATGGAAACAACAGTTTTCCGTGGTTTCCAGGCTTGGTTGATTTTTTCTACCGGTGTATCCGTTTCAGCAGACGTAGTCCTGTAAAAGACCGGGGGCAGATTAACATTACCCGCCACCTTCAGGCTTTGCAGGTTTTTACCGACCTTAAATTCCGTTTCCGGCGCAGCTGGTTCAGCTTGCATAGCAGGAGGGGCTGGTTCATCCGGATCTATTTTTGGTTCCGTCCCAGCCTCAGGTTCGGGTTTATTTGCCGGTTGTCCCGGCGCAGGGGGAACATCTCCGCCCGGTGGCGTTACCGGGGTTTCACCGGTCCCTGGGGTTTCAGTTTCCCCGGGTTCTGTTTCCTGCCCCGGTGCAGAGGGTGCAGAAGGAGCAGGGGGTTTAACCCGGGGGCCTTCTTCTACTATCGAGGGAAAAACATCCCCGCCCTGTTCCTGCCCGGCAGGCGTCTTTTGTTCAATCATAGCTGTGTAAGGATCTGAAAGCCTGTCGTGCCCCGGGCCTGATTTAACCGGGACTTCATTGTAAAACAATGCCAGTGCTACTACCATCAGCACTGTAGCCGCCGTAAGGGCGTAGTAGGAAAGATGTTTTTGTGAAAATTTTAAAATACCGGCGAACAGATCGTTTGCTTTGTTTTTCCTGACAACGTTCCCGCCTGTACCAGAGCTTTTTTCCAACAGAGACTGCCGCAGTTCGTCCTGAAAGGAAGAAGAGGACTGCACCTGAGGCATATTCTGAAGCAAAGTGGCAATTTCTTTCAGTTCCTGAATTTCTTCCGCTGAAGAACAAAGTTCTTCGATACTTTCATCCCATTCAAATTCAGATTGCCGCGTCGTAATCCCCTCCTTTCAGTTTTTTACGCAGATTATTCAGGCCCCGGAACAAGAGAGCCTTGACCGCCCCTTCCTTTTTTTCAAGAACAGAGGCAATTTCCTTTATTTTTAGGCCCTCCTGAAAACGAAGCAGCAAAGCATCCTGCTGGCTGGGAGTAAGTGTCTGTATGGCCTTGAGCAGATCATCCTTGGTAGCCTGCCGCAAAACCCTTTCTTCAGGATTACCGGCCGGCGGGGCCGCAAGATCCCATTCGTTTTCGTCAAACAGCAACGGTTCTTGCCGGCGATACTGATCGATAATCTGGTTGCGGGCAATAGTGTAAAGCCAGCTGGCAAAAGAATACCCCCGGCCTTGCCAACTAAATTTGTGAATATTGGACAGCGCCTTGTAGAAGGTATCTGCCACCAAATCTTCAGTCAATTGTGAATTTTGCACCCGGTGGTATATGTAGTTGTATATTTTTGGAAAATAATGATCGTAAAGCGGAGCAAAAGAACGGGGATTTCGTTGCGCTTGGCAAATGATTTCCCGTTCACTTTCTTCTAGCAACAACTGGACGACCTCTCCTTAAAAGGAACAGATAATTGATCTTGCTAGAACAAAGTACACCTCATTATACCCCGGAGCTAATCATTACTATTAGGAAATTTTTGGCGGGAGCCGGTTACATCCCAAAAGACAGGCTCGCAAGGTAAAAGCTGGAGTGTACCATTGCAGCATTCGTGTTTATTTAGTTCTACTCCCGCAATACTATTTCCTGCCTGCCAAGGGAATACCAATTTATAGCCCTTTCCCCTGTATTCGACAAATAAAGTCTGGCCTCCCAATTACCCCTTGTCAGACGCAGATAATATCTTCTACTTCTTATAACGAAACCTTAATGCAAAAAGTTACTATAAAAAAAATTATTTCGGGCCGGCCCAAAATAATTTTTCATCAGCGCTGATTATTAAAAAGCATACTTTTTTTAACAGCTTTTACAGGTACCCGCCACCGGGAATAGAGATTGTTCCAATAGAGCGAGTATACCCCTGATCCCGGCCTCTGCCCCCAAAACTGCCGGTAAAAGTTCCACCATTTCTCCTGCGGGCTGAATTGACATCTCCTTTAAATGGCGCCGCACAGGGTTAAATATAATTTCCCCCGCAGCGGCCATCCCCCCGCCCAGAGTGATTATTTCAGGGTTTAAAAGGTTAACCACCGCTGCCAGTGCCTGCCCCAGGTAGCAGGCAGCCCTGGTAACAATACCGGCTGCTTCTGTGTCGCCCTGCTTAGCCGCCTTAAAAACATGGTAAGCTGTAAGTTCTTCTTGATCCCCCACCATTTCACGTAAGATTGTCCGGGCTTCCCCGGTGATAACCGCCCGCCCTTCCCGGGCAATAGCGCTGCCCGAGGCAAGACATTCCAGACACCCGCGCCGTCCACAGCCGCAAAGCGGCCCCCCGGGCAGAATGGGAAGGTGGCCTATTTCTCCCGCAAAACCGCCGCTGCCCCGGTAAAGATCACCATCAATAATAATGCCCCCGCCGATACCTGTCCCCAAGGTTATATTCACCATGTTTCGCTTCCCTTTACCAGCGCCAAAAATAAACTCGCCGAAGGCCGCCGCATTGGCATCGTTTTCAACCAAAACCGGCCGGGCCAGCTCCCGCTCCAGTTCTTTTTCCAAGGGGAAACCTTCCCAGCCAGGCAGGTTTGGCGAGCTGATAATCGTCCGGGAATAATAATCGAAAAACCCGGCAGTACAAACCCCTACCCCGGCCAACCTTTCCCGGGGTACCAGGCCTTGTTCCAAAACCGTTCCCAGGCCGGCGAGCAGATTATGCCAAACATTTTCCCGGCCGGCCGCTGCCCCCGTAGGAAACTGTTGCGATCTGAGGATTTTACCCCCTTTTTTGGCCAGGGCAACCTGGATGTTGGTTCCCCCCAAATCTACACCCAAAAGATATTGCATCTTTTTACCCCTCATCACATATTTCCTTCCAAACAGGAGACATTAACTTTTTTACATCTAAAAAAAAATCTTCCAGGTCCGGCATAATTAATTCTTTACCCTTGAGAACAATCTCTTTACAGGCAGGCAGATCAACAGCGGCAACGTTGTACCTATGAATAATCTGCCTTTGATAACGCAATACCATACGCCGGAGTTCAAATGGTTCTTCTGCAGCAGCCCTAAAAACTGCAAAGGCTTTCTGCAGGGAAAGTTCACTTTTTCCCAAAAGCGGGGAAAGGGCGCCAATCAGCTGCCGGACAAGTGCCGTATTCGCGTGGGCCTGCCGCAGCAGGGTGAGAAGCGCAGGCTGTTTTTCGTAAATATAAAGTTCGCTGCCCATTTCGACAAAATTATGCGCTTTCCACCAACCGTCTTCTGCAGGAAGACAACAAGCCTTGACAACACTGTGCACCAGCGGCCGCGCTTTTTCAAAACAATATCCTTTTTCAAAATCCTTGTATTGTTTATCACTATAATAATCCAGCCCTTTTGGTTCTATGCCGTGGGTGATCAGTCCCAATGAAAAATGGCGTAAAGCTTTGTTTTCTTGCTGAAAATGCTGCCAAAACTTCAGCCCCCGGGTATGGCTAAACCTCCATTCCAGGCCGGTCACAACAATTATATCTGGTGCGACACTGCCCAAAACCACTGCATCGTCCAAAAAACCCAGGGCTTTACGGGCAAAATAAATATGTGTCAGGGGATACATTTAAAAAGCACCTGCTTATTGACAGTAAATAATTCAACCTGTTATTTTTACAACCAAATCAGGCTGTTCATGTATAATCTACACCTAAACGGCCCATATTATTAAGGCAGCCGAGTACTGTAAATCTCCTGCGCAAAGTAGGGTAGAGCCTTCTTCGAAGGTTAGTATTTACACATATCCTCGGCTGCTAATTTTATGTAGTTTATTTACAAAATGATAATACCGCTGCACAACTTAACCCAAGCTATTGTTCCTTGGGCCTCATCGTGGGGAAAAGGATAACATCCCGAATCGAGGGGGAATCAGTAAGGATCATGATTACCCTGTCGATACCGATCCCCAGCCCCCCTGTAGGAGGCATACCGTACTCCAGGGCTGTGAGAAAATCTTCGTCCATCATATGTGCCTCCGCATCCCCGGCCGCTCTTTTTTCCACCTGCTGTTCAAAGCGTTCCCGTTGATCAAGGGGATCGTTTAATTCCGTAAATGAATTTGCAATTTCTTTGCCGGCAACAAAGGTTTCAAATCGATCGGTAAAGCCGGGGTTATGCAAACTGCGTTTGGCCAGCGGGGAGACCTCTACCGGATAATCCTTAATAAACACAGGGCCCCAAAGCTTTCTTTCACAAAATTCTTCAAAAAATGAGAAAAGAATTTCCCCTTTTGTTTCATCCCCTTCAATTTCCAAACCGTTTTCCAGCGCAATTTTCCTGGCAGCAGTGTCATCCGGCACCTTTGTAAAGTCAACTTCGGTAATTTCTGTTACCAGCTGCAGCAGGGAACGGCGTTCCCAAGGCGGGGTCAAGTCCAGTTCCCGGCCCTGGTAAATAATCTTTTGGGTACCCAGCACCTTTTTAGCGGCTGCGGCAACCAGTTCCTCAGTCAGAACCATCATATCTTCATAATCGGCGTTAGTCTGGTAGATCTCCACAGAAGTAAATTCGGGGTTATGGTTGGTGGAAATGCCTTCATTTCTAAAAATGCGTCCAATTTCAAAAACCTTTTCCATGCCTCCGACAACCAGCCTTTTAAGATGCAGTTCTGTCGCAATACGCAGGTAAAGGTTGAGATCGAGTGTGTTATGAAAGGTAACAAAGGGACGGGCATTGGCACCCCCGGCTACAGTATGCATGACCGGCGTTTCAACCTCTAAAAAACCCTGGGCAGTTAAAAAGTCCCGGATGGCCTGTATGATTTTACTGCGGGCCACAAAGGTGCGCAAGACTTCAGGGTTGACAATCAGATCAATATACCGCTGGCGGTAGCGCAGATCAATATCCTTCAGGCCATGCCATTTTTCCGGCAAGGGCCGGAGCGCCTTGGCTAAAATTTTAAAGGAAACAATATTGACCGTCACTTCCCCGGTGCGGGTTTTAAAAACCTCTCCTGTCACACCAAGAATATCCCCGATATCCAGATCCTGATAAATAAGATAGCGCTCTTTACCCACCCTGTCTTCACGGATATAGATCTGGATGCTGCCCACACCGTCCTGAAGATGGGCAAAAGCAGCCTTGCCATGTCCCCTTCTAGTCATAATCCTGCCGGAAACACGGACTGCTTTACCCTCCAGTTCGTCAAACCCTTCTATAATCTCTGTTGAACGATGCGAAACATTATACTTTTCCCCATAGGGTTCTATACCCTGTTCCCTCAAACTTTCCAATTTTTTGCGCCGAATTAAGACCTGATCACCTTGATGATTTCCGGAATCAGACATAGGATATATAAGCCCCCGTATACTATAATTTATTTTATTTCCAGTATCTTATATTTGATCAGCCCGGCCGGAGTTTTTACTTCTACTATCGCCCCGGCCGGCTCGCCAAAAATAGACCGCCCTACCGGCGATTCATTGGAAATCTTATTATTGAAGGGATCGGACTCGGCTGAACCTACAATTGTAAATTCCATTTCTT
>JBMNNQ010000073.1:0-6391 GCA_050942615.1 Dethiobacteria bacterium
ACCCCACGCTGAAAAAGCTTGCCGATCGGGAGATCCCCACCTTCACTTCTCCGGACAGAACGGCCAAGGCTATCCGGGCCTTGGTCGATGATGCCAAGGCAGCATACCGTAAACAGCAGGCCGAGCCGGGGCAGCACCCCCCTAAATTGAATATTGAACCCCTTGAAAAAACACCGGATGAGGCTGCAGCATTGGATATTTTGGAACGGCTGGGCATTCCCTCCCTCCGGCGCATTGTCTGTTCCTCACACGATGAGGCGCAGCAAGCATTTGCCAAATTAAAGAAGCCCTGTGTTGTGAAAGTGCTGCACCCCTCGATTATCCATAAAACAGAGGTCGGCGGTGTTATCCTGGGGATTGAAACAAAAGCACAGCTAAGGGAGGCCCTGCAACGTGTGGACAAAATTGAAACTGGAAGCCCCAAAAGGTACCTTTTGGTAGAAACTGCAGCAGCAGGCCTGGAGCTCATCGCCGGCGCTGTAAACGACATCAGTTTCGGGCCGGCTGTTTTACTCGGTTTGGGCGGCACAACCGCCGAGGCGTGGGGCGATGTCAGTATGCGCCTGGCGCCGCTCACAGAAGAGGATGCCCGGGAAATGATCGATGAACTGCAGGGAAAGGAGCTGCTTAGCGGCTGGCGCGGAGCCCCGGCGGTAGATAAAGAACAGTTAATAGTAACCCTGATAAAAATTGGACAATTGCTAATCGAACATCCAGAAATTAAGGAAATGGACATCAACCCTTTAAGAATTTATGAAAAAGGGCTGCTTGCCTTGGACGCGTTAATTGTCCTGCAAGAATAAAACTGGGCAGCGGGGAATAGTTGCCGTATTTTGAAAAATCCAGGCAGTAGAATATACACGGTAAAATGTATACGGCGCTGATAAACAGTGGCCGTAAGGCACTTTGGACGAAAGCACCCGCCTGGAAAGCGGGCCTCCTCCCCCGGGGGTTAAGGGTGGTAACAACGCCCCCAGCGAAAAAGCCAAACCTGTAATTGCATTTAATACAGCTGCATTTACAGGTTTTTCTTTTTTGATTTTACACAAAAACCTTGTTCCTAGATTAAGTTTCCACCCTTCTGCACAAAATATAAACAACAAACAGCTGCACAATATTGCCCTTAAAGTACCCGTCAAAAATTTACCTTTATTAATAAGCCCCCTGCCTCCCTTAGGGTGACCCCGGCGGGGAAATAAAAATTCTTCGTTTCCAACAGGCTTTTTCTAAACAGGCCTGCCAAACCTGCAGGGCGGCACAGGGAGGTTGCGGAATGGATTTATTGGTTAAAAGAGAAATTGAAACCTCGGAACCGGTACAATGGGCAATTGATCTTTTAGAAAAAATGATCGGTTTTTACTCTGAAGAGGATGTCAAGGAAGACTATTGGGAAAGATTGCTCAGGGAAAAAAAACGTGAGGTAATGGAGGATTTCTATGCCTTAGCCCCTGCCTTTTCCCTGCACTACCGCGGGTTGGGTTATTGCGAAGGGTTTAATGGGGGAAGGATGCTTGTCCTGAGGATTTTAATGGATGCCCTGCCTCCCTACCGTGCTTTGGACTGCTGCCGGGGGAAATACTTCCGGGGGGCTGCCCACCAATTAAAAACTTTTGCAGAAATCATCATTTATTTAAAAACATTGCATATCACCTGCGGGGGGGACAGAGCCCTGTGGAAAAATGCTTTTTTTTCTGCTGTAAATATGCTGCTTGCAAACGGCTATTCACCAGACCTTTTCAACCGGGGCGGTTGGCCGGTCCTTATTGTTGTACCGCCGTATCGGGAAAACACAGCAGCCTGTTATCTTTTTAACCCGCATACACTTGTGCTTTACAGCTTTCCCGGAAAGGAAACGTCGCAACGAACCTTCCTGGTCCTGCATGAAATGGGGCACCTGCTCTTTTCCAAATATTTTGCCGGCAAACCCCTGCCCGAAACCTTCACAAACATCCTTGCCGTTTTAAGTCCCACCGATTACCCCCGGCTGTTCAGGCCTTCTTCCCAAGGCATTACAGAAATTTTTGCCAATCTTTTTGCCATGGCCCTGATGCAGGGTACCGGGGAGGGAAATGAACTGTTTGACGGCTACTACAAAAAAATGGGGGAAACGGCCCTGTTGTTAAGGCGGTCTTTCCACCCCGGCCCGCTGCTACAAACTGCCGTGCATACAGATGAAAAGGATCCCCAAGGAGCTGTTTTTTTAACACCTTGGTAACAGTAGCAGCCCGGGAAACAAAAAAATCAGCCATTTTTAGCCTGTACAAGGCCCGGAAACAACAAACCCCGGCAGGGGTAATTTCCCCCCGCCGGGGCCGGTAGCCGGTAATGCACTGCTCACAAAACAACAAATCCTCTTGATTTAAACCCTGGTTGAATCCCCGGTTTTAACCCCTGCCCTTTTGTTATATACCTCTGCGAAAAAACAGGGGCGACAACTGTTGGAACAAGGATAGCGCACCCCGGTGCAAGATTCAAGCTTGGAATGTTCCCGGTGCCGGAGGAATTCACACCGTGGACAGTTTTGGAGACGGCCTGCATAAACGGTACCGCAAACAGGGCATTTCTTCTGGGCCATAGATGTTCCCCCTTTCAGCTATTAAAAGCTGTAGAAATTTACCTTTCCTGGGAACTAGGATAACAGCATTTTGCCCCAAATGTCAACCCAAAAAGCCCGTCAAAATACACGCCTTAACCGCAAAAACACTCATTTTATGGTGCAATGCCCCTGTTTATACAAAATATTACGCCAGGGGCACCCTAGGATGCCCCTTTTCCCTTTGCAGGGCCCTTTTCATTAAAAACCCGTGCAGCGCTTCGGCAACCCCCGGCATGATCCCAGATACCGGGAATTTATGATCTGCCCTATTTCAAGAGTGAATTGGCCACCAAATCCTGATATTGATCTGCAGTCAGTTCACACCCATAAAATAATTCATAGTATTTAACTGCTTCCTGGTAGACATCGTACCCGGCCTGGTCCGGATAAAGCAGCTGGGCAATCCAGATCATACCCATATAACGGTTGACAGACGGTGGAAAGCCGATCCAGCAGTAGGGGCCCTCCGGTGTTTCATAGTATCTGTCGTTTTTTACCGCAGTAAGTTCCTGCCAGGCTTTGTCCCCGGCAACACTTTGGTAGGCGCTGTCCGGTGAAAAAATAATTACATCCGGATCCCACAACACCAACTGTTCCATGTCCACCGGGTTCCCGGTACCCTTGCTGGTTACGTCATCCACCACTGCAATATTGTTCCCCACCAGATCAAAAATCTCTGAGAAAAATGAATCCTTGGCAATGACATTCAGCCCGTCTTCGCCGGTGCAGTAAATCAGATCCACTCTTTCATCGTCCCCAATTTCCTTCATCATTTCCAGGGTGTTGCTGTAAACTTCTTCACAATAGTTGGCCAAAAGTTCAGCCTTTTCTTCCCTGTTTAAAAGCTTGCCCAACGTCCTGTAGGCCTCCCCCATGGTCTTTATGGAGGCTTCGATATGGACTGTAGGAATACCGACCTGTTCATAAATAGCATCCATATCCTCCACCACAGAAGATTTTGGTTCACCAACATCAATAATCACCTGTGGATCAACTTTGGCTATTTCCTCCAGGTTAAGTTCACCTTTTCCATAAAACTGACCCAACACAGGCAGATTGTAGTACGCGGTGTCAATATATTGTTCGGCAGCAGGATCCCACCTGGTAGCAAGACCAACCAGCATATCCGGCGCCAAAGCAAACAGCGCAATCTGTGCCAAGGGCCCGGTGGAAACAATTCTGGTAATTTCAGCAGGAAGTTCAACTTCGCGCCCCGCAGAATCGGTAAAGGTTACAGTTGTCCCTTCACCGGCGGCTGGGCCGGTTTCACCCTGTTCTGCACCGGGGCTGCCCTCACCGCACCCCACTGCCAAAAACATGGTTAAACATAAACATGCTGCAAGCAAAACTGCGACAACCTTTCTTTTTTTCATAAGTTTTTCCCCCTTGATCAATATATTTAATAAACATTAAAAAGCAGATCTGCAGGCCTGTCCTTTACTGGAATTAAGTTTCTTGGTATACAGACCCTTGCCAAATCATTGTAGAGACTTTCCATTTCCACCTCCACCCCATAAAGATCATAAATCAATTCTTTCGTATATATTTCACCCGGCGCGCCCCAGGCCAAAACCTGCCCATCCTTCATTGCCAATACCTTGTCCGAAAAAAGGAAAGTCTGGTCGGGGTTGTGGGTTGATTGGATAATAGTATAGCCCTCCTTGGCCAGGGATTTTATCTCAGTTAACACACGGATCTGGTTGCCGTAGTCCAGGTTGGAGGTCGGTTCATCCATCACCAGAATTTTAGCCTCCTGCACCATAGCGCGTGCCAACAAAACAAGCTGCCGTTCGCCCCCGCTGATCCTGGTGAACACCCTGTTTTTCAGGTGAGCAATCCCCAGCCTTTCCAGCGCCGCATCCACCAGCTTTTTCTGTTTGATACCAGGGCTGGAAACGGCAGACACCTGAATTGATGTACCCATCAGCACCATGTCGAACACACTGTAATTAAAGGACGGATAGTGAAATTGAGGTATATAGGCAATCAACCTTGCCATTTCCCTGACACCCAGACCCTTGATATTAACCCCGTTCAATTTTATTTGGCCTTCATAACCGCTGAGCAAACCCAAAATACAGCGGAAAAGGGTGGTTTTACCGACCCCGTTGGGGCCCAAAACAGATAACAGCTGTTTACCCTGTGCCTCAAAACTGATCTGTTTAAGCACCTGGTGTTCCCCGTAGCTGAAAGAAAGATCTGTCACCTCAATACTCAATAGTTTTCCCCCCTTATGATTAAATAGATAAAAAAGGGTGCCCCGATAAACGCCGTGAGTATACCCAAGGGGATCTCTGTAGTAAGCAGGTTCCGGGCAATGTTGTCCACCCAAAGCAGAAAAATAGCACCAATCAGGATAGAGGCAGGCATTAAATGGTTATAGTTATTCCCCACAAGCCTTCTGGCCAAATGGGGAATAACCAATCCCACCCAGCCGATCATCCCGCTCACCGCTACACTGGCCGCCGTAGTCAGGGTTGAACAGACGATCACAGCCAGCCTGATCTGATTGGCGTTAATCCCCATTGTTTTAGCCTCGTCGTCCCCCATGGTCAACACGTTCATACGCCACCGTAATAGAAGCAGCGGTACAAGCCCGACAGCCATGGGCAAAAAAGCAAATTTGATATCGCCTGTTTTCGCCCCCGCAAGGCTGCCCATCAACCAGTAGGTGATAGCAGGAAGCTGATCGTTGGGATCGGCAACTAATTTAATAAACGATGTGGCCGCGGAAAAAAGGGAACCGATCACAATCCCCGCTAAAATCAACCCCAATATGCTTTTACCCTTGACTCTCCTGCTGATAGCATAAACTATAAACACCGTTACCAAGCTGAAGAAAAAAGCACTGATGGTAATCGTAAAACTGCTGCCATAATTCAAGATGGCCAGGGCGGCACCAAAGGCTGCGCCCGCCGAAGCACCCAAAATATCAGGCGCCGCCATCGGGTTTTGAAAAACGCCCTGGTAGGCCGCCCCGGCAGCAGAAAGGCTGCAACCCACTAGGCAGGCCAGCACAACACGCGGCAAACGTATATTGACCAGCACTGTTTCCACCCGCTCTGTCCAAAACTGTTCTAAAGGATAAATTTTTGATAACGTAATCCCCAATACTTCCTTGGTGGTAATCGGGTAACGCCCCAGCCAAAAAGAGATAATAACAGTAATTAGCAATAAAGCTCCCAGGCTGGTAATTATCAGGGTGTTTTTTCTGGACTGTTCCAACTTTTCCCCCGCCTATGCTGCCATAATTTCAATAAAGTCAAAGACCATGCCGGTAAAACCGGGACAAGAAATTTAAATTAAACAACCGTATAAACCAGAAACATACCTTTACCTTCAAACCCTTTTCCCTGGAACAAACTGCCACCCACCGGCCCTTTCCCCTGTTTTCGACCTATTAAAAACAAAAAAACCGGAACACTTTCTACTAAAAGCGTCATCCGGTCCTGATCATTATCATTGAACACCACTCCTTTCCAAAGAAGGGAGGCGCAGCGGTTTACCGCCGCACCCTATCGGCCTGCACACCATGCTTATTCCAACGTTTAGGCGAGCAGGCTCGGAGTGCCCTGGTTAACACAGGATAAAAAATGACTTTATCGGTCATAATTTTTCCCGGTTAATACACTTATTCACATAAAAGACACTACACTAAGTAAGCAACAACTGATCCTTGGTATTTTGATGTCTTTAATAAAAGTTCGCCATTCCTGTTTAATATCCTCCTGCAAATTAAAATTATAAAATATAATTTTAATAATGCGGCTGCCAAAAAAGAAATTTGTCGTTGTT
>JBMNNQ010000074.1:0-6221 GCA_050942615.1 Dethiobacteria bacterium
TGCTGCATTGATTTTACAAAGGGGTCTAAAAATCTGGAAGGAAAAAGGGGGGCTATCCCCTGCAGCCCTAAAGCCTTTCTATCTCCGTCTGCCGGAGGCAGAAAGACGTTTACGTGCAAAGAGGCCGGGAGGCAGGTAAGGTGTTACTTGAAATTGCGCCGATGTCAGTGGATCATTTAAATGCGGTTTTGGAAATTGAAAAGGGTTCCTTCCCTTTTCCTTGGCCGCAGGACTCCATTTATAAGGAAATAGTTAAGAATAATTACGCTTATTATTTTGTGGCCCGCTTAAAAGATGAAGATAAGGTCATCGGTTATGGGGGGATCTGGGTGCTTTTTGAAGAAGCCCATGTTACAACTTTGGCGGTGCACCCCCTATACCGCCGGGCAGGGGCCGGTAGCCTTTTGCTTTCCAATTTACTGCAGGAGGCCCTGTCCCGGGGTGCTGAACAGGTTTTTTTAGAAGTAAGGGATTCCAACCAGGCCGCCCGCGCTTTGTATGAAAGGCACGGTTTTGAAAAAATAGGCCGCCGAAAAAACTATTATTATCACGAAGACGCCCTGGTAATGGTTCACAAATTTTCAATTTAAACCGAGGAAGTGTTTTTTTTATGTGTCAACCGCTTTTAATTTTAGGGTTGGAGACCAGCTGTGATGATACCGCTGCGGCAGTGGTACAAGAAGGCCGTACTGTTTTAAGCAGCATTGTTTCCTCACAGGACAGTTTCCACCTTCCTTTTGGCGGTGTTGTTCCCGAAATTGCTTCCCGCTGTCACCTGGAGGTGATCAATACAGTGATCGATGAAGCCTTGAGGCGGGCGGGGGCAACCTTTTCAGATTTAGGGGGGATTGCAGTTTCTTATGGCCCGGGTCTGGTGGGGTCTTTGCTGGTCGGGGTTTCCGTGGCCAAAGGCCTGGCTTTTACCCTTGATTTGCCCCTGATTGCTGTTAACCACCTCGAAGGGCATATTTATGCCAACTTTTTAACGGGGGCTACCATTGCCTTTCCTTTACTTTCCCTGGTTGTTTCCGGGGGCCACACCTCAATCCTTTATATGGAGGATCATGGTCAAATTGAGGTTTTGGGTAAAACAAGGGATGATGCTGCCGGCGAGGTTTACGATAAAATTGCCCGGGAATTGGGGCTGGGTTTTCCAGGGGGGCCGGTGTTAGACAGGCTTGCCGGCGGGGGCAACGCAGCAGCTTTTTCGTTTCCGCGGGCCCTGATGGGTGAAAAAGGGAAATTGGATTTCAGTTTCAGCGGGGTCAAGACTGCTGTTTTAAATTGTATCCACCGGGAAAAAGAAGAAAAACGGCAGGTAAACTTAGCTGATATCGCTGCGTCTTTCCAGGAAGCTGTGGTAGAGGCCTTGGTGGGCAAATCCCTGCAGGCTGTTCGTCAAAAAGGAACCAAACAGTTTCTCTTGGCGGGCGGTGTTGCTGCCAACAGTGAATTAAGAAAAAGGTTAAAACAGGTTTTAACCCTGGAAGGGGTGGAGCTGATCTGTCCCCCGGTAGAATATTGTACCGATAACGGGGCCATGGTTGCAGCAGCCGGTTATTATTACCTGCAGCAGGGTCGCCTGGCTGCATGGAACTTGAATGCCGTTCCCAACTTAGGGTTTGAGCCCCTTAAAAACAAATAAGGGGCATATTTTTTTTCAAGAATAGCCCTCTCAATAATATTTATTTATTTCAGGAGTGTTGAGGACTGCAATTATTATGTAAATATGTGTGGAATTTGTGGTTAAAAGGGTGTTAATTAACCGTTAGCACCTTTTGCCCCTGTGGATAACTCTGTGGATACTGTGAATTACTTGTGGAGAAAAAGGCCAAACCTATTAGGAATATGCAGTCTTTGGGGAAATTAGACCTCTTTGTTAATTTTACATAATAATTTTTAACTTATTTTTGCAGACAGAAACGGAGATGGATTTTTTTGAATATGCTATCATAGGTATTTAATGAATAGTCAATCCGGAGGAAACAGGGATGGAAAGAAGGGGTTTTATTTGCTTAAAGGTTTAAAAAAGGTGCACTTTATTGGTATTGGCGGCTACGGCATGAGCGCCTTGGCTTTTATTTTGTTGCAGGCCGGCATTGAGGTGCGGGGTTCTGATATTCAACGCTCCGGCATTACAATGCAATTGGAAAAAATGGGAGCCAAAGTTTTCCTGGGGCATCAACCGGAACAGGTGGGGGATGCACAGTTAGCAGTTTATTCCACAGCGATCAGATCTGATAACCCTGAAATGGAAGCAGCCCGGCGCAAAGGCCTGCCCCTTTGGCACCGTTCAGAACTTTTAGGGGCCATTTTAAACGCCGGCTACGGTGTTGCTGTTGCCGGCACACATGGTAAAACTACTACTACGGCCATGATTTCATTTATACTGGCCTGGGGAGGCTATGATCCCACAGCGGTAATCGGCGGGGAAGTGCCTTTTTTTCAGGGTAATGCCCGGCTGGGGAAAAGCCGGTACATTATTGCGGAGGCCTGTGAAAGCGATCATTCCTTTCTCCGTTATAAACCCCGCTTGGCGCTGGTAACAAATATAGAGGCTGATCATCTGGAACATTATAATGGTAGTTTTGAACAACTGGTGGAGACCTATCTTCAATTTGTTGATAACGCACGTGCCGGGGAAAAAATTATTCTTTGCGGCGATGATCCTGTTTTGCAGGCTTTACTGTCGGGAAAGGATTCTTTGTTGATGTCGTACGGTCTCCGGCCTGGTGCGGATATCCGGGGTGGGGGTGTAAGGCTGCAAGGGCTGGGAGCTAAGTTTAAGGTTTATTCTCAGGAAAAACTTCTGGGGGAAGTGACCCTCAAAGTGCCGGGCAGATATAATGTTGTCAATGCCTTGGGTGCGATCAGCGTAGCTCTTTATTTGGGACTTGATTTCGCAACCATAAAGGAGGCCCTGGCAAATTTTGACGGTGTCAAGCGCCGCTTTGAAATTGTTGGCGAAAAAGAAGGTGTCTTGGTAGTAGATGATTATGCCCACCATCCCACCGAAGTAAAAGCTGCTTTAGAGGCAGCTCGCCAAAGTGGCCGGCGGCTTGTCTGTGTTTTTCAGCCGCATCGTTATACCAGAACAAGTTTCTTGTGGGATGACTTTAAAAAGGCCTTTGACGAGGCCGATCTTCTTTTGCTAACCGATATTTACAGTGCAGGGGAAAAACCACTTTTGCAAATAACTGCATCCAGACTGGCCCGGGAAATCCAACAAAGGGGGCACCAGGGTGTTCATTTTCTGGGGGACAAGGAACAGGTTATTGCCTTCCTGAGGAAAAATACCAAAAGTGGCGATCTGGTGCTTACCCTTGGTGCTGGAGATGTCTGGCAGATTGGCCGGGATTTTTTAAAGGATTCTTTCCCCCGCACGGTTTATTCGTCGTAAAACGTTACTTTTCTTACGGACTAGGCAAGGCCACCCCTGAGGGCAATGGCAGGGTATTCTATAATCAGGTTGGACTGCAGTTCTTTTAGCAATCCCAGTATTTCAGCCCGGTTAACCAGGCTGACTGCTACGGTTTTGATGCCATTGCTGCTGATTTCAGCACGACGTATGCCGGTGATTTCCCCTAAATAGATTAGATCTTCGGTTTCCAGCAAAATCAGTGTACGTAGCAGTTTCCCTTTTTCCACTTTTGTAACAGCATGTATGATCGGGGCAGGTACCTTGGGGTTGCCTTCATTACCGGGCAGGAGCTGGTTCATAAATAGTTCCAGCTCTTTTTTATTTTCCAGACCGGAACGGAAATCTATCCAGGTTTGTTGTGCCAGAAAGGCCGGTAAATGCCGGTGGTTTTTGGGATTGGATCCGGGCAATAAAACCGGGATAACAGGGTATCCTTTTTGCCGGAATTTGCGCTGCAGTGCAGCGCGCATTTCGGCTATCTGCACCGGCCCCATTCCTTTGGCGCCCACAAAAATACCAAAGGCTTTGCTGGTTTCCAAGGTTTCTTCAATTTCTTTTAACCAGGGTTGGCCGGGGGAAAGGTTCCATTTATCTAAAAAGGGCTTCAGGCCGCGCTGGATGAGGGCCTTAGCAATTTTTTTTACAGTGGCCAGCTCTGACCGATGATAGCTGAGAAAAATGTCATAAATGTCTGACAATTTTAGCAGGCTCCTCTCACTACAGGTATTGTTGTAGAAATACTTATTATTTCTACAGTGTATGTCTTGCAATAAAATAGGTGCATGGTTTTGAACTATAGTTATTTGCCCGGCAGGCCTTAATTATTGTAATAATTACTTTAAAAATAAAAAAGTCGCTTAGGAAGGAATATCCAATTTACTTGTCGAACCAGAAGGTAATAGCCAACAAAACTGGTAAAATTGGCTAAACCGAAATCAACAAATGGGCAGGTTTTATTTGATGAAATTCTCGCTAATGCGCTGGTTGTCGCAGGGGGTTTCGGAATGCCTGACGGGCAGCCTCATCTAGCTGGATGCTGTTGGGGCGACAGTTCAATTTCGGGGAAATATAACCCGTAGAAAAAAATAACTTTTAAAGGTAAATAGTATGCAGAAATGGCAGCGCAAACGAAATGAAAAGATGGCAGATTTATTTATGGGGGCCCATTTCGTAGCATATTTGCTTACTGTGGCCATGTTTATAGTTTGTTTGCCAAGAAGCTATTCCTACACGGATTTTGTTGCTGTGCTTCTTGGCTTTTTTGTACCGGTAACAATTTTTATTGCCCTTGACTATTATTTATTTAATAATAAACTACAGGATCCTGCGCAGAAAAATGTGCTGCTGTTTTGGAATATTTTGAAGCTTTGCGTCCTTTTTTTATTGGTGACCTTTGTCCTTGCCTCAGCACCCTATACTGTGCAACTGCAGGGGGCTTTGTACCTGTTGCCTGTTGTGCTGGCCGCTATATCTTTGGGACGTGCGGGAGGGGTACCGTTTGCCCTTGCAGCGTCTGGTATAATTATATTTCTGTATAAGGGTGAAGCGGGATGCAATGTGGCTGCTGCCCTGGAAAATGTTTTTTGGCTGCCCGGTGTTTTTTTACTAGCTGCCTGGTATTTAGGCAGCGTTATGGAAATAGAAAACGAAGTCAATCAACAACTTGCTGTTTTGGCAAATACGGATGAAATTACCGGTTTGAACAACCTGCATTTCTTTTTAGAGCGACTTAAAACAGGGGTTGCAGCTGCTGTTAAAAACCGGGAACCCTTGTCCCTGATTCTGCTGGACATTAATAATTTCAAAAAATATAATGAGATTCACGGCCATTTTTGTGGGGATTTTATGCTTAAGAAATTGGCGATCCTGTTACAGCAGGACATCCCGCCGGAGGCTGAAATTGCACGTTTTGGCGGGGATGAATTTTCCATTATTTTGCCGGGCTTTAGTTTGGAGGAGGCGGCCAATATTGCCGGCAGGCTGCAAAATACAGTAACGGGGTTGGGTTCACTGGGGGAGATGGGGCTTTCTGATGAACTGACAGTTTCCGCCGGGGTTGCCAATTTACCTATGCATGCTTCAGATTACCGGACGCTGCTGTTCGCTGCAGATGAAGCTCTTTACAGCAGCAAGGTTACCGGTAGTAGCAAGGTGCAGGTTTATTTGGGTATACTGGAAAAAATCAGACAATTAGTTGCTGCCGATGAAAAAGAAATGGTAAATTCCCTGTCTGTTTTTATGACTTTAATTAACGTCAGAGATCGCTATACGTATGGTCATTCTGAAAGGGTTGCTTATTATATTAAGGAATTCGCTTCATATCTAGGGATGGAGGAAAAATTGATTCGTTTATTGGAATACGGATCTTTTTTGCACGATATCGGCAAACTGGAAACCCCCCGGGAAATATTGAACAAAAAGGGTGCCCTGACTACAGAGGAATGGGCTGTTTTGCGCCGGCACCCGCAATGGGGTGCAGAAATGCTGCGTCCAATTGAACTTTTGGCGCCGGTGATTCCCATGGTTCTATACCATCATGAAAACTATGATGGGACAGGCTATCCCGAGGGCCTGCGGGGGGAGGATATTTCTTATTTTGCCAGAATGCTGCGGATAGTGGACAGTTTTGATGCCATGCAGACATTCAGGCCTTATCACCAACCCCTGCCGCGGGAAGAAATTTTACTTGAACTGGAAAAAGGCAGCGGTAAAGAATACGATCCACAGCTGGTTAGCTCTTTTGTTGCTATGTCCCGGCAAAAAAACAAGCCAAACACGCAACATCTAATTTACCTGTAAC
>JBMNNQ010000075.1:0-6188 GCA_050942615.1 Dethiobacteria bacterium
TAAGGAGGCTTCATGTTCCTTGATTTTTGACCACTCCTTTAAAAACCTTTCCGGGTGCTCCTTGCTCAGGACGACGCTTGACTGCCTGTTACCCTCACTTTCCTTTGCCACCAAATTTAAAATGTTCTCTTGGCGGTAATCGCAGCAGATAGCGCGATGTGGTTCTGTTACAAAATCTGCCAACCCCTCCCCCAGCCAATGGTAACGCCTGGCCCAGCGGGAATCTGTGTTCATGCCCTGCTGTACTACAGACCAGTCACCGTTTTCTGTAAAAAAGATGCAATGGTGGTAAAGATCAAAACCATCCTGCAAGGCTGTGTTATCCACTTTGGCCACCAACCGGCTGGTTTTCTGCAGATCTGCCACATGCTGCCGGAGGGCATATTTATTGCCGGCGGCCTCAATTTCCCGGGGTGTCTGCAGAGAAGTCTTACCCTTTCCCCCGGCAATAAAAAGGCCCAGCTCCTTTTCCCGGCCTTTAAGGCCATCCTTAAGGGCCGCACAAGTTGTGGTGGTGAGCCCGGAGGAATGCCAGTCAAAACCCAGGATGCAGCCCAGAGCCTGAAACCAATAGGGGTCCGCCACCCGTCTTAAAACCTCTTGCGCTCCAAATTCTAGCACAATGGCTTCAATAATCAGGCGTCCTAAATATTTCATTTTCTGAAAAAGCCAGGCTGGACATTTTCCCCCGTGCAGGGGCAGTCTGGTAGTTCCTGTGCGCATTTTCCTGATACCCCGCTTTCTCTGACCCTATTATACTGAAAGCAGGGGGAACATGTAAACCCCGCCGCAGAAACCCCGTTGGTTGATATTTAAAGTCAAAAAGGCCGCTTCTGAAATAGAAAGCAGCCTTCATATTTTGACAACCTGGACTGTGCCTGGGGCACAGCCGGTCTTGTTAGCTTTTTAAAACCTTGTGCGGGGCCCTGTAATGCAGCGGGCTCTGTTAATCAATAATTTCCAACAGCACACCAAACATGTCCTTAGGGCTGATGAAGGTATATTTGCTTTGCCGCCATTTGCGCGGTTCGTCATCCAGGATAGGGACACCTTTTTCACGCAGCTTGACTACAGCCTCTTCCACATCGGGTACCTTTAGGGAGAGAATGAAAACCCCTTCCCCCCTTTTTTCAATAAATTTTGCCACTTCCCCATCCGGTGCAGTGGAGGCCACCAGTTCGAAGCCTACTTCGCCGATATAATAGCGCACTACATCAATTTTTTCTTTTTCATCCATGTAACGATCATCGGGTTCCAAATCAAAAATGCGGGAAAAATAACTTTCTGCTTCCTTCAGGTCCTTAACTGCAATACAGATGTGGTCAACTTTTTCCAGTTTCATTTTTTTCCTCCTGTTCTAAGGAACATTTGTTTCTACAGAACTTATTTTTCTGGTAAAATTAACAATTTAATAATGCAAAATAGATGCCAATTGCAGTTAATATCCCCTGAAAGGCGATACAGGGACAACCCGGGGGGGGCTGGAGGATCTTTATTGCTTCCCAATTTTTCAGGGAAAACATTCAGTTTTGAAACTTTCTTACAAATATTTGCAACAATGAAACATGCATTAATATTTTAAAAGTATAATCCCTTTTCCAAAAAGTATCCAATATTTCCCGGGTGTTGTCTGGCAGGGTTTTATGGACCATTTTTGCTGACTTTGATGCAACCTTGAGCAACCGGGAAACATACTGTGGGGAAATGGACAATATGCATCTGCCCCGGTGTTATGCTGGTGGTTTTTCCTCTACCACGAGCAGGTTGCCTTTATAGAGTGTTTTAGTTTCACCTTCCACCGGCCCCCCATATTTTTTCCATTCAGAGTTAAGGATCTGTGTCCCCTGAGGGCAGGCGATCTCCACTTCATCTGTGCCTAAGTTAAAAATTCCGGTTAATTGATATCCCTGGTGCCATCTGGTAAGCGTAATTATTTTCTTTTCTTTGTCCACCTGCACACCGGTTTGTTTTTTTTCCAGGTGGCAAAGGGCGGGATGGGTCTTTCTTAAATTGATCAGATCCTTATAAAAGTTAAAGATTGCCTCATTTTCTTCCCGCCATTGGCTACGGGGCGTTAACCGGGACTTATAAAAGGTATGATCATCCTCCGGATCGGGAAAGTCCCCCCAGCCGAAATCCATGAACTCATCCCTGCGGCCGCTTGAAACAGCTTCCTTCAGCTGGGGATCCTCGTAGTTGGTAAAAAAGAGAAAAGGATTTTTTTCAGCATATTCCTCCCCCATAAAAAGTAAAGGTATATAGGGAGCAAAAAACATCAGCCCGCAGGCTGCTTTTAAAAAAGGAAAATCCACCAGCGCTGAAAGCCGCTCACCTCCGGCACGATTGCCAACCTGGTCGTGGTTTTGAACAGATACGATAAATTGGTTCCCCGGGTTTAGGGAGGCATCAGTGCCTCGGTTTTTTTTCCAGAAGGGAGAGTATTCACCGGTATAGAGGTAATTTTTATAAACCTTTTCCAGATCTTCCAGCCCATTGTAATCTTGATAATAACCTTGTTTTTCAGCGGTCAAGGCGGTATGAATAACATGGTGGAAGTCATCCATCCATTGGGCATCCAGACCGAACCCCCCTTTTTCCGGGGGGTTAATAATTTCAACATTATTTTCGTCTGTTTCGGCAATCAGTACTATTTTACGCTGATGTTTGTTGGCCACTGCCTTGGCAGCGGCAGTTATTTCTTTTAAAATATGGGTTTTGCTTTCATCCCGGATGGCATGGATGGCATCTAGCCTTAAGCCATCGAAGCGAAATTCTTCCAGCCAATAGCGGACGTTTTCTACAACCATTGTTCGTGTAAATTCGCTGTAACGGTCGTCATAATTTACAGCTGCGCCCCAGGCGGTCTGGTGCTTGTCAGTAAAGTATGGGCCATATACCGGGAGGTAGTTTCCCTCCGGGCCGAAATGATTGTAGACCACATCGAGGATGACGGCGATCTCTTTTTGATGGCAGGTATCAATAAGTTCCTTCAGATCGTCAGGGGGGCCATAATTTTTGTTGACACTAAACAGGTTGGCGCCGTCATATCCCCAGTTCCATTTGCCCGGGGTCTGGATCACCGGCATAAGTTCCAGGGCAGTGATCCCTAATTCCTGCAGGTAGCCAATTTTCTCCAGAACCGCCCGGAAGGTGCCCTGCGGGGTAAAAGTGCCGGGGTGTATTTCATAGATAACCAATTCCTCAAGATCCTTGCCTTTCCAGTTTTCGGCCTGCCAGCGAAAACTATGGGGGTTTATAACCTGCGAAAAACCATGGACACCTTCCGGCTGAAATCGCGACCAGGGATCAGGAAAGTCGCCCTCAGCCGTTATTCTGAATTTATAGTATAAATCCAACCCCTTTCCTTCAATAACCACACTGTAAATATGCGGGGCCTCCTCCTGCATGGGTATCATTTCTTCTGTTTTCCTGTTACCTTTCAACAGGAGGGCAACTCCCTTTTTCTCATAGGCAAAAACACGGAATTCGATCCTGCTGTTTTGCTGATCCAAAATTGTTGCACCCATATTTCTCATATTTTTCACCTCAAAAACCTGCCGGCCATACCTGATCCAAAGGTAAGAAAAACAGACTTTTCGAACCGCTGCCCAGTCTGCTTTTTTGAAGGCTCGCCTTCCGGCCCGCATCATTTTTATACTAGCATAACCATCTTGCAAAATTTATATGTTGCTTTTAGAGGATGCCGGGTTCCATATTTTACAGGGATGAAGAACCGTTTGTGGGGTAAATTATGGAAGGGCGGTCTGGCGGGCAGGCAGGTCAAAACGGGGTGCGATCAGGGTGCGCAGCTGCTGCAAGGCCGGGTGGGCAGGGGCCCTGCCGGCTGACCCAAAAAGACGGAAGGGGTTGAAAAAAATGCAGCTAATAGGGGTAAAAAAGAAAAATTTCAACGATTATTTGCAGTTTATAGATGCAGAAACTGTTGATGAACTGGCTTTTTTAGTGCAAAAGTTAAAGCATAAAAAAATTGCTATGATCAGTGCTACAGCTTACGGCGGGGGCGTAGCAGAAAAAATGCATTCACTGGTACCGCTGATGCAGGACCTGGGTTTGAACGTGGACTGGTGGACAATTTTAGGGCATGATGAATTTTACGGGGTTACTAAAACCTTCCATAACAGGATGCAGGGCCAGGAAGGTAAGTTAACCCCGGAACAAAAGGAAATTTATCGCAGATATAACCAAACGAATGCCGCCCAAATGCAGGACTGGCCTTATGATATTTTCGTGATCCACGATCCCCAACCCGCAGCCCTGATTGCCTACCGGGAAAGAAGGGAACACGAAAGCTGGCTCTGGCGCTGTCATATTGATACTTCCACAGCCAATAAAGACTGCTGGGATTTTCTATATCAGTACACCAAACTTTATGATACAGTTATTTTTACCATGAAGGATTACATTCACGGGGACTACTTTAAAAAGGCCGACATTATTACACCCTCTATCGATCCGCTCAGTCTTAAGAATAAAGCCTTGGACAAAGAAAAAGCGGAGGCAATCATCAGCAGGTTTGGTATAGATCCCCTGCGCCCTTTGATCTGCCAGGTTTCCCGGTTTGATCCCTGGAAAGACCCCTTGGGGGTCATCGATGTTTATAAAATTGTAAAAAAAGAATTTCCCAGTGTGCAGCTGGCGCTGGTGGGTTCCATGGCGACAGATGATCCGGAAGGATGGGACTATTTATATAATACCTTGCGCCGGGCCGGGGAGGATTATGATATCAAAGTGATTACCAACTTTAATGGTATTTCCGATCTGGAGGTTAACGCCTTTCAGACGGTATCTGATATAATCCTGCAAAAGTCTTTACGGGAAGGATTTGGCTTGACTGTTGCCGAAGGCTTATGGAAAGGCACCCCTGTAATTGGTGGAAACGTCGGTGGCATCAAGCTGCAAATTGAAGATGGGGTAACGGGTTATTTAGTCGATACTGTAGAGGAATGCGCAGAAAAAACACTGACGCTGTTGAGAAACCCCCTCCTGGCAGAAGAAATGAAGGAGGCCGGCCGGGAAAAGGTAAAAAAAGAGTTCCTTGTTACAGGGAATATTTTGCATTACCTGCGGCTTTTCCGGCGGCTGGTTCAACCTGCCTTTTAATTCCAGGAAAAGTATGCACTTAGGCTTTAAAATTTCTGACAAGCGTATTTTTGTTTGGTATAATAAAAGCAGTGTGCCACTATTTAACTTTCGTGTTTGATGCAATGCCTTTTGCTATTAAAAATGACCAGGTAGCCAGGATTTTGTCGCCGATCGGTAGCAGGTTTGCAGGCAGAGGGGCACTTTTTGCTTGAAAAGCCTGAAAGGGGATGGTTAAACTGTTGCAGATGAAAGTAAAAGCGGTAACTCTGGATCAGGGTGGCGGCTTTTTGGTTTTATTGGCAGATCAGGCGGAAACCAAAGTTTTGCCCATAGCCATTGGGCCCTTTGAAGCCCAGTCTATTGCTTTAGTATTACAGGGGGGGGCTTCCCCGCGTCCGCTGACACATGACTTGCTGAAATCCATTTGTGAAAAATTGGGGGGCACCCTGAAAAAAATAGTAATTACCAATATTATCGAAAGTACTTTTTATGCTGAGCTATATCTGGATTACCAGGGGGAAGAGCTGATTGTTGATTCCAGACCCAGCGATGCGATTGCCCTGGCCTTGCGTTGGGAGGCCGCTATTTATATGGCCCCCCGGTTGGTGGAATTTACCTATGACTATGAGGATATTATTACCGATGACCAGAAAAAAGAAGATTTGCATTGATTTTAAAACCAATAAATATAAAAAAGGAGGACTGAGTACCAGGTATGGAAAATGAAGGGGAATTAAAAAAACTTGCCGGTTGGATAGATGACGGGGGCATGGTAGTTTTTACAGGTGCGGGGATCAGTACGGAATCCGGCTTATCCGACTTCCGCAGTCCGGGGGGGATCTGGGATCGCTTTAACCCGGCAGAATTTACCCTGCAGAAGTTTACTGCCAGCGCTGAAACCCGCCGCAATTTTTGGCAGTTTTACCATGAAAACTGGAAGGTTTCCCGGGCGGCAAAACCCAATAGGGCCCATTTGGCAATTGCTGAAATGGAAAAAAAGGGTAAGGTAAACGCAGTTGTTACCCAAAATATTGATGAACTGCACCAGGCTGCAGGCAACAGCCCGGAAAAGGTACTGGAAATAC
>JBMNNQ010000076.1:0-6135 GCA_050942615.1 Dethiobacteria bacterium
TTGCAGCAGCCCCCGCCTTTGCTGCTCTAATTGTAAGAATCTTTCCAGCGCAGCCTTTTCTCCTTTGGCCTTGATGGCCTGGCGCACTGCTTCGGGATTTTCCCGCACAAAGCGCATATCAAGCATTATTCAGCTCACCTACTTAGCGGTATTTGTTTTATTTGCAGCCCTAAGTTTTTCATAGGCCTTGTCTTACATTTCCTGCGGAACGTCAATCCCTAAAAGGTACATGCCCTTTTGCAGGACAATCTGTACTCCTTGAATGAGCAAAAGCCGCGCCGCCCTTAAATTTTCGTCTGTAATCAAAACCGGGCAGCTGTGATAAAATTTATTGAAATCCCGGGCCAGCTCCACCAGGTAGCGTGCCAGGTAAGAGGGCCGGTAATCTTCAGCTGCACGCCAGAGTTGTTCGGCAAAACGCCCCAGCGTGACTGCCAACTGGCCTTCTTCCGGGGCCTGTAACAGATTGGCCGCCGCGGCAATACGTTTTGGCAAGTCATTTTTATCCCCTGCTGCAAAATCCGGCCCTGCCGGTGCGGCCTTGCGTAAAATGCTGCAGATCCGGGCATGGGAATACTGCACATAGGGAGCTGTTTCCCCGGAAAAATCAAGGACCTTATCCCAGTCAAATTCAATATCCTTGATGCGGTCGTTGACCAGGTCCCCGAAAATAACCGCCCCCAGCCCCACCATACGGGCTGCCCCGTCCTTATCCGCAAGGTCGGGGTTTTTTTCCTGAATGGTGGCCAGGGCCATTTCAATGGCCCGCTGCAACACATCCTCTAAAAATATGGTCCGGCCCTGACGGGTGGACATACGCCCCTCTTTAAAATGGATCAGGCCGAAGGGGACGTGCACGCAGTCCCGGGCCCAGGGGCAGCCCATCAGTTCCAGAATCTTAAAAAGCTGCTGGAAGTGCAGGGTCTGTTCGGCGCCGACCACATAGAGCAGTTTATGAAAACGATACTGTTCATACCGGTAAATGGCTGCTGCCAGGTCCCGGGTAATATAGAGGGTGGCCCCATCTTTTTTACGCAACAGGCAGGGCGGCAAACCATGCGGTTCCAGATCTACCAACAGGGCCCCTTCACTTTCTTTAACCAGCCCTTTTTCTTTGACCAGGGCAACAGTCTTTTCCAACAGGTGGTTATAAAAACTTTCTCCCTGGTAAGCATCAAATTCAATCCCCAGGAAACGGTAAAGACGTTGAAATTCATCCAGGCTTAAAGCGCGGAAATGTTCCCATAGCCGGGTGGCCTCCGGCTCCTGTTTTTCCAGGCTCAGGAACCACTGCCGGGCTTCTTCTTCCAACCCCGGTTCTTTTTCTGCTTCCTGGTGAAAAAGAACATACAGCCGGTAAAGATAGTTGACGGGGTCTTTTGCCAGCCGGGAGCTTTCCCCCCAACGTTGATAGGCCACAATCAGCTTGCCAAACTGGGTCCCCCAGTCCCCCAGGTGGTTAATCCCCACCACACGGAAACCCTGGTTGGCATAAAGCCGGTATAGGGCGCTGCCGATCACTGTGGAGCGCAGGTGCCCGATGCCAAAGGGTTTGGCAATATTGGGGGCTGAATAGTCGATCACCACAGTTTGGTCCCGGCCGGCCTCTGTCTGCCCGTAGTCGAGGCCCTGCTGAACGATGGCCGGCAATAACCTGCTCAGCAACTGTGTCCGGTCTAGATGAAAATTAAGGTAGGGCCCAACACTTTGAATTTTTCCCAGTTCCCCCATCGGTTCAATTTGCGTTGCCAGTTCTGCGGCAATCGCCTGCGGCGCCTTTTTCCAGGTACGGGAGAGCAGATAGCAGGGGAAGGCGTATTCCCCCAGCCCGGGCTCAGGAGGCGTTTCCAGGCGTGCCGCCACCTCCTGCGGCGACAAACCGGTCAGGGGGGCCAGCAGGGAACCAATTTTTTCTTTAAAAATAAGCATGCCATCACGATCCTTTACCACATTTAACATCAACAGCAGCGATATTGCTTTTGTTCCTATATTATCATATTAACAGTAGTTATAGCCATTTAAAGTGCCGATTATGATTTTACAGCCTCCTGCCGGTTATTTCAGATCAAAAGCGCGGCAACATACCTTTTTATTCCGGATTAAGATAAAATGGGCTTTTAAATTCCTGATCCAGAACAGGGTAACCGCAAGGCGGCAGCCAGCGCTGCCCTTCTACCAGGTGCACTACTTTTTTACAACGAAAATTATGGCCGAGAGTTACCAACAGGGAATCCAGGAAAAGGGAGGCCTTGGCCTTGTTTTCAGGTGTGCCCTCCCAGGGAAACAGTTTCTTCAAGGAAGATCCCCAGTCTAAAATAATCTGATCCTTTTCCATTGTAATATTTTTTAATTCCGGTATTTCCGGCAGTAAACGTTTATTTTCTTCCAGCAGTATTTTGAGCAAATCTCCTCCTTGCCGGCTGCTTTGGCTACCCAGCGTGAGCAGTTCCCGGGGCAGGAGGTAATAACGTTCCCCTGAACGGTAGGGAAGATAAAGCACTGTTTTACGGGTGGAGGACTGCCTGGGAAAAATGTGTTCAATGCCGAGGCCTTCCGCACCAAAAGACACCACTTTTTCCCCGTCAACAAGAAACTGTATGCCTTCCACTGCGGGAAACTGGGAAATGGTCAGCAGCAGGGAATCAATAATCCCTAAAATCTGCGTGGAGCCCCCCAAGCGGTTCAGGGCACCGGGAAGATCTACCATAGCAACCCCCTTTTCCAAACGGACCTTGATTTCAACGTCTTTAGGCAGTGTGCGGGAAAGATTGCTGAAACGGCTGGGACCTTTAATCAGTTCATTGACGGCTGTTTGCAGCATTTCAGGGGTGTTCTTCACCTTACGGCTTACAGGAACCAGGTGCAGGGCCTGTTCGTCAAAGAAATAAAGTGTCAGATAGTATTCTCCCGCAGCTTTTTGAAAAAGGGCCGGATGATAAAGATCCCCCGGCTGCCCGGGGTCCTTTTCGGCTGCCGTGTTATTTTGGGAAGAAGCCTCCGGATCAGCAAGATCCAGAATAAAAATACGGCCGTCGTTCCCCGCCAGGGCCAGTGTATTGCCCTCACGGGAAACAGCCATTTTTTCGATGCGGAGGGCTATTTCCAGTTGCTGCAGAATTTTGCCGCTGCTGTCAAATATTAGTAGTTTGCTAAGGTTTTCACTGTATTCCTGCCAGGAGGAAACAACCGTTTTCTCGCCGTAACGGGAGGACTGCAGCAGGGAACCGCCGGGGATTTTTTGTTCCCAAAGAAGCTCACTTTCCCGGTTAAAAACAAAAAGATTGCTGCCTGTACCCGGAAAGGTGCTATAGGCAAAGATGTGCTTTCCCCCTTCTGTCAAAAGCAGGGCGCTTATTTCCAAAACAGCAGGTCTGGCCCATAAAAGCCGGGGCGGGGTTTCCTGTTCCAGCTGATAAAGGTTTAACTGCCCGGCATCAACAAGGGCAACAAGCTCCCCATCTTCAGAAAAGGCTGCCCGGGAAGCCGGTGCCTGCCAGTATTCTTTCCCCCCTGCCAGGAGAACCAAGTTGTCTTCATCCTTTTCCAGGTAGGCAAGCTTATCTCCGGGCAAAGGCCAAAGCTCTTCTAAAGGGCCAACTTTTTTTTCCCAGCGCAGCGTGCCCCATTGTTCGAAAAGGCAGAGCTTGAATTGACCTGCCTCCTCCTGTAAATAAACCGCCAGGCAGTCGTTATCAGGGGCCAGGGCCACCTGCAACACCCGGCCCTGCAGATTTTTTTCCCACAGAATATGCCCCTCCTGGTCCAGGCAGTAGACCTTACCCCGGTCTGTCCCGGCAAACGCCAGGCGCCCGCCTGGTGCTAAAACCGCACTAAGGGGCAGGCCTTCCAAAGAAACTTCCCACTGCAGGCGCCCCTGATCATCCAACATGCTTACCGCACCGGCATCCGACCCCAAAAATATATCCCGGCCGCTGCTGGAAAGCGCCAGCGCATAAATTGTTGTTTTGGGGTTGATGACAGAAAAACTGCCCTTGATCGGCAGGGCTTCACTGGGATTTTGCAGGCCGGGTATTACCGGTTCAACTGGAATTTCACCCTGCAAAGCAGGCCGGGAGTCCTTGCAAGCACAAACAAAGAGCAGCAACAGCACTAAAAAGGCAGTCATTGTGCGTTTAAACCTGAAGCCCATCCTTAAATACCTCCGTTTAATTGATGCGGCTTTTCTGCCGGCGCGTTGTTTTCTGCACCGGGAGGCCCGGCATAGCCGGCGGGGGACGCAGTTACAAAAAGTGCGGCCGGCAGGGTAAAGTAAAAGGTGCTGCCCTTCTTTTCCGGATTTTCCCGCACGCCGATCTCCCCCCCATAATGGTTTATAATTTCCTTGCAAATCGCCAACCCCAGCCCTGTGCCCCCCAAATGGCGGGAACGGGCCTGATCAACCCTGTAAAAACGTTCAAAAAGATGGGGAAGGGCTTCCTCCGGTACGCCGCAACCTGTATCCTGGATAGTAATGCATACCTCCTTGCCGCTGTTTACGGCAGCCAGTTTCACCCGGCCCCCGGCAGGGGTATATTGAAGGGCATTGTCCAAAAGGTTAAAAAGAACCCGCTTCAGGTCTTCTCTGGAAAGGTGGATACCGGGCAGATCGGGGGGGATTTCTGTAAAAAACTGAAGCCCCCTGCGTTCAGCGCGGGGAAAAGTGGCATTGGCAACTTCCCCCAGCAGGGCGGCCAGGGAAAATGTTTCCCTTTTTTCTGCCACTTCCTGTCTTTTGGTGATCGCCAACAGATCTTCAACCAGGTAGATCAGGCGCTGTGTTTCATAATTGATGTCTTCCAAAAATTCTTTTTGCTCTGCCGGTTCCAGTTCATAATCCTGCAAAGTCTGCAGGCAGACATGGATGGAACTTAATGGTGTGCGCAGCTCGTGTGATACATCGGCTACAAAACGGGTCAGACGGTTGTTCGTTGCTTTGACTTTGGTGGCCATGATGTTGAATTGCCGGGCCAGGCGCCCAATTTCATCATCAGTCCGCACCGGGATATGCTGATCCAGGCAGCCTGCAGCCAACTGCTGGGCCGCAGTGGTCAATTTTAAAATTGGTTCCGTAAGACGGTGGGCAAAAAGAACAATCAGGGCCCCGGCTACCAGCATTGTTCCCAGCGTCGCCCCCAAGAAAAGGCGGCGTACAGCAGCCAGGGTTTCATAAACAGGGTTCAGGGAGGCAGAAAGGAATACCGCCCCCCGGGAAACACCGCCCTCTTCAACGGGCAGGGCTACTTGGAGGACCCACTGTCGGGAAAGTTCGCTGTACTGAACGCTCTGACCAATTTTCCCCTCCAAGGCTGCCGCAATTTCAGCCCGATTCATTTTTACCCCTAATAGCCCCCCGACGCGCTGGGAATCCCCGAGCACGGTCTGCTGCGGGCTCACAAAAATAACCCGGGCGTTGATCTGCCGGCTGAAATTTTCAGCGATGCTGCTTAAAAAAACGGCGTCGGCATCCTCGCGCAAATAGTTTAAAACCAATTCTGAGGTAAGGCGGCCCGTTCGTTTCAGGTTTTCTTCAGCAGACAGCAGATAATATTTTTCCAACATGTTAAAAAGAAGCAGCCCGGTAATGAGCATTGCCAGGGCGATAAGCAGCAGATAGGTAATCGTCATGCGCAGGCGAATGCTTTTAAGCATCCACAGTCCCCTCTATCTCCTTAAATTTATAGCCGGCCCCCCAGACAGTAAGAATCAGATCCGGTTCAGCCGGATTTGCCTCTATTTTTTCCCTTAAATGCCGGATATGGACATCCACCGTGCGGACCTCGGCCTCATAGGTAAGGCCCCACAGCTCCTTTAAAAGCTGATCCCGGGAATAAACCCGGCCGGGGTGGGAAGCTAAAAAGCTGAGCAGGGCATATTCCCTGGTAGTCAGGGGTACAGCCTGCCCTTTAACCTTAACCTGATGGCTGATCAGATCGATCTGCAGAGCCCCCCTTTGCAGTATCCGGGAGTCTTCAGCCGGCCCTTTTCCCCATACCGCACGGCGCAAAACCGCCCTGATGCGGGCCACCAGCTCCTTGGTGTTAAAAGGCTTGGTCAGATAATCATCCGCCCCCAGTTCCAAGCCTGAAATTTTGTCAGTATCTTCACTGCGGGCCGTCAGCATGATAATTGGCACAT
>JBMNNQ010000077.1:0-6040 GCA_050942615.1 Dethiobacteria bacterium
GGCGGTGATCATCCAGCACAGTATCCGGCGTGGTTTTTAAAACAGCAACTTTTGCCTTCAAGCTGATAACTCCTCACCTCATATAAATTTTGAACTAAAAACTACAGGCGCCTGGTAACAGGGGACGAACCCCTTTCATCCTTTATCAGGTGAGGGCCCCTGTCACAGCCTGTCACCTTCAATAATAGTAATTGGGGGAAGTTTACTTTAAGGTGCGAGGATAATCCCTCATTCATGCGCCCGTCCGTGCACTGTGTGAAAGATTATTTGCCCGGCATTTAGCCGTGGCCGGCCCTTGTTACCATTACAGCCAACAGTTCTAAGCTTGCGGTAAAGGTACCGTAAATACCGATCTTATTAGCCAGTGCATACTGCCAAACTTCAACCTGCGGCTTTGAACAGCTCCCGCTGGGCTAAATAAAAACCGAAAATACCGACTAAAACCCCCAGCCACAGCGTTGAAAACCGGGTCACCAACGTTGCAGCTGCAGCCATTTCTTTGCCCAAGCCCGCCAATAGCAGCAGGGCCATAATGCTGCCCTCTGCCGCCCCCAACCCACCTGGGAGGAAAGAAAGGGCCCCCACAAGAGAGGAGAAAGAAACCACAAAAATGGAGATTAAAACGGGTATAGAACCGCCCAGCGCCCGGACAGCCAAAAATATTACAAAACCTTCCAAACCCCAGGAAAGCACACCGATGCCTACAGCAAAAAGAAGAGCAGGCAAGGTTAAAAGCCGGCGCGCCGTCTGCTGAAACTCACCCAAAAAGCCGACAATTTTTTGCCCCCAGGACAGACCCTTTTTTTCTGACAGCAATAGCAGGTATTGAAAAAAACCTTCATAGTGAAAAATAGCTGTGGCAAAAATTAACAGGATAAAAACAGTTAGCAAAGCATACTGCCCGTAGGGAAAAGCCAACAGGCCTACAGCAGCCAGCACAACCATAGACAGCCCATCACTCAGCCTTTCAGCCAGCACAATAGAGGCCGTAACGCTGACCGGCGCGTCGATATGTTCCTTCAGCAGATAGCACTTTAAAAGTTCCCCAACCTTCCCGGGGGTAATCGTCATTGCCAGGCCGCTTAAGAAAATCAGCCTGTTCATTTTAGCCTGTGGATGCAAACCGGTCAACTGCAGGTAGTAGTTCCATTTAAGATAGCGAAAAAAATAATTTAAAGGCGCCAAAAGAAGGATTGCCGGTAGATAGCGCCGATCAAAAGACTTAAACATGCCGGTGACCCCGCGCAAATCCCCAAGAATTAGAAGCACGGCGATTACCACCAACCCGGCAGCAATCCCCGCCCAGAAAGGCCTTCTATATTTAACCACCAGCTCCCTCATGTTTTTCTTTCCCCACAAAATGATCCGGAACAACGCGGCATCTGCTCCCGTTCTTTCCGGTGTACGACATGTTTACCTTTCATCATAGCGGAACAATCAGGCACGGCCGGGCATAGAGAAGAAATACACAGGCCAGCGCCCAAAGTAATATACTAACACCCAAAGGCCTGTCCTGAAATAACACCTCTTCGGGGCTGCCGCCCAAGGACTTTTGGTGCACCAGAAAAAGGTAGCGAAAAATGCCGTAAATGACAAAGGGGATGGTCAACATCAGGTCCTGCGTGGGACTGGCTGTAAAGGTGTAAAGGGAATAGGCCATGATCGTTGCCGCCGTCACGACAGCAATCAGCTGGTCGAGATAGGCCACGGAATAGTCGGCCAGCACCCGGCGGTGTTCCTTGCCGCCCGCCCCTAAAACGATATATTCCTGCCGCCGCTTGGTAAGCGCAAGGAAAAGAGCCAGCAGCAACGTGCAGATTAGCAACCAAGGCGAAATGCGAACACCAACAGCCACCCCGCCGGCCACAACCCTTAGCAAAAACCCGCCCGCCACAGCAAAAACGTCTAAAATGACAATATGTTTAAAATATAGCGAATAACCAGCAACTAACAGGAAATAGAGCGCTGCCACCAGCAAGAAATACCTGCCTAAAAAAAGGGCTAAAGAAAAAGAAACAGCCAACATCAGTAAAAAAATAACCCGGGCCTGCCCCACCTGCACCAAGCCCGCAGCCAAAGGCCGCCGGCGTTTGCGGGCATGTTTCCGATCCTCTTCGATGTCAACGATATCATTTATAATGTAAACCGCACCGGAAAGCAGGCAAAAAGCCACCAGGGCCAGCGCTGCCCGGCCGAACAGGGGCAGGTAAAAAAGATTGCCGGAAAATACCAACCCGGCTAATAGAAACAGGTTTTTTGTCCACTGCCGGGGCCGCAGCAGGCTGAACATCGCCCCTGCCTGCCGCAAAAAGCTGCTGCGGGAGACTTCCTGCAAAATTTCCACCGGCCGTCGTTCCCATATCTTCAAAACGTTCCCCCCTGTTACATCGCAAAAACAACCCCACCCCACCAACAAACCCCATCTGCAATAGACACCTTTAATTCTACCACATAAAAAGCAGCTGCGGAACCAACCCTTAGCTTTCAGGATACACCCTCTGGTTTTTCCACATTTCACCACCATACGCCCCTATTCCTATTGTTTCACTTGCCAAACAGAAAACCGTCCCCTGTTTGTAGTTTGTAGTGGTGGTTTAACTGAAAAAAAGGGCCAGGATGAAGGCGTAAAGAAGGGCGGGTAAAAGGTTGCCTACCTTAATTTCTTTTATTTCCAGGATATTGAGGCTAATTCCTAAAATTAAAAGACCGCCGGTGGCGGTCATTTCGGCCATTACCGCCCCTGTAAGCAAATGGCGCAGGGAACCGGCTAAAACCGTGATACTCCCCTGGTAAAGAAAAACAGGGAGCGCTGAAAAAGCAACCCCCAGGCCGAGGCTGGCAGTAAGCATAATGGCAGAAATACCATCCAGGACAGATTTGGCAAAAAGGGTGGCATGGTTTCCCGTCAAACCACTTTCCAGGGAGCCCATCACAGCCATGGCCCCCACACAGTAAAGCAGGCTGGCCGTGACAAAACCCTGCGTAAAGGCACCTCCCCCCGGTGAAGAAAAACGCCGCTGCAGGGAAATACCCCATTTTTGCAGCCTTTCTTCCAACATCAAGAGTTCCCCGGTAACTGCACCTGCCACCAGGCTGCCAAAAATTATTAAAACATTGCGCCCTTCCAAAACCATTTTTAAGGCAATCAAAAATGTCGATAGCCCGACTGCCTGCAAAACAATGCCTTTAATCCTTTCAGGCAGCCCTGCCTTTAACAAATGGCCCAACAGCGCCCCAACAAGGATAGCAGCAACATTTACCAGCGTCCCTAACATAAACTATTACCCCACAAATTTAAAATTTGATCACTTGATAACCAGGTTTGCCGCTCACGTTTAAAATTTCCCTTGTAGGTTGACCGGGACAAATGGGAGAAGGGTGCCTTATAGTGACAGAAGAAAAAGATCACCTTGGGGCCTGCCTGCCTCTAACCCCCCACCTTGATTTCAGAAAGGTTACAGGGCTATCGGCCAGACCATCCGACAACCGCCCCTTTACCACCCCGGTTCCTTGTCACTTTATCAGGCGGTGTAGGTAGGCGGCTACGTCACGGGCAAGATCTTTTCTCCTCAGTGCATATTCGATGGTAGCCTGTAAAAAGCCTAATTTGTCACCCACGTCGTAGCGTCTGCCCACAAAGGAGTAGGCCCAAACTGCCCCGGTGGCGGCCAACTCATGCAGGGCATCTGTCAACTGAATTTCTCCCCCGGCACCTGGTCTGGTGTGTGCCAAAACATCAAATATTTCCGGTTCTAATATGTAGCGACCCAACACAGCCAAGTTGGAGGGTGCCTCCTCACGCGTTGGTTTTTCCACGAGGCCTTCAACCCGGTAAAGTCGGTCCTCCCCACCATTTTCATCCCCTGCCTGACTCTTGCCCACACCGTTTCCTTGCACATTGTTTTCAACTGCACCGCTTTCTGCAGAACCCTTTCCTGCAGCACCTGCGACAATGCCATATTTATGTACTGCCTGCCAGTCCACCGGCTGCACGCCCAACACCGTCCCGCCTTTTTCAGCATAAACTGCCATCAGCTGTCCGATACAGGGCACTGTACTGCTAATCAGATCGTCCCCCAACAGCACCGCAAAGGGTTCTTGCCCGACAAATTTCCGTGCACAGTAGACAGCATGCCCCAGGCCCAGGGGTTCCTTTTGCCGCACATAGTAGATCTGCGCCATTTCCGGAATAGCCCGGATCATCTGCAGTTCTGTCTGCCGCCCCTTTTCTGCCAAAAGCGCCTCTAATTCCACACTATAATCAAAATGATCTTCGATAGCCCGTTTACCACGCCCGGTAATAATTAAAATGTCCTCTATGCCGGCGGCCACAGCCTCTTCCACCACATATTGGATAGTGGGCTTGTCCACAATCGGCAGCATTTCTTTAGGCTGGGCCTTGGTTGCCGGTAAAAAACGGGATCCCAGGCCTGCAGCAGGGATAACTGCCTTCTTTACTTTTTTTAGACCAGACATCTGTTCACCCCCTCAATCTTTAACATATCTATGCATGACAGTTAACAGCTTATAGTGTTCACATGCAGTGTTAATAATTTGCAGCAACCGTTAACTGCTGTCGAAGCTTAGGGTAAAACAACCAGGTTTGTCACAACCCGTCTTTCAACACCATCGGAGGGACGATTCAAAATTTTACCGTTATAGTAGAAGGTACTGGAACCGCCGCCATCTAAGTTGTAGGCATCGCGCACCTTAAATTCCAGCAGTTTTTCCTGGGCTTCTTCCAGCGTTACACCATTGCTCCAGCCTTGCCGGCGCCCGTCGATAACAATAAAAAGCAGATCACCGTTGTCAAAGTGACCGATCAGGGTGCGGGGGTGCCTGGTGTTAGCCCATGCGCCCGGAATGGTCTGCTTTTTCCCACCTTGCAGCAGTGTGGGCAGAAAGCTGGCCCCGTGTAAAACATCCATAGCCATAATCTGTGCTTTAGTTTCTATCCGGCCGCCGACAAGTTGGCCGCTGCGGTTGAAACCGACGAAACTCAGGTCTTCGATATTGGAAAAGTCTACTATCTCACCATCGATCACCGTGGCACCTAAGGGAATCAGGTGCCCTTCGTGGGCAAAAAAACCCCCGGCGTTAATGGCCAGGACCGCCCCCGTGCGCTTAGCAGCAGCGCTGGTTGTTTCCCCCTTGCTTTTAACCGTGTCCCCGGCTAAAACCATCTTTAAGGCGTGCAAATTATGTAGTTTTACCTTGGCCATATATCCCCGGTAACCCGCTTCTGCCAAAGAATAGACCTTGACGGTAGCATTTTCACCGAAGGTCTGCCCCACGGGATCGCCAAGCATACTGGCCAGGACAAGCTCAATCATGTCACCGGAGGCACGCTGCTGTTCTGCAGAGGCCTTGACCAGATCTTGCAGGCGGTCATGCTGTTGTTCGTAAGCTAACAGCTCCTGATGAGCATCCTGGCGGATCATGCTAATCAGCCGGCAGGAGCTGTCGGCAGCAGTGCGGGTTTCCTTGATCGATTCTTTTAAAGCCAACAGTTGGCCGGAAATCTGATCTGCCTCTGCCAGCCAGATTTCGTCCTGTATTGTCAGGTCTTCCATTTCATGCCAGGGGAAAGGCGGCCATTGGGCACCGGCAAGCCCCATCCCTAAAAAAGGCGCCAATAAAAGCAAAAAGAAGACCTGCAGCTTATAACGCACGAACAGCAGCCTCCAATTTTTTTAATTGCTCCTGCAAACCAGCTAGCTGCCGGTCTAACTCGGTAATGCGCTCGGCCAGGCTTTGGCGCGTAACATCGGTGCCGGTGAGCGATTCACCCGTCAGCTCCAGTTCTTCCCGGATCATTTCCATCTCTTGGCGAAGCTGTTGCATTTCCTCCCGGGAACCACCGAGTTCCTGTTCAAACAAATGCATGGTTCCCACAATATCTGCAGTAAGGCGCTGGTTTTCCACTTTTAGCTCGTCCAGCTGTTCGGCAAAATATTGTTCAGACTTTTGCAGGTGTTTCTGCACCGCAAAGTAGCCGCCCCCCACCAGTCCCGCCCACAAAAGGACAATTAACATAAAA
>JBMNNQ010000078.1:0-5975 GCA_050942615.1 Dethiobacteria bacterium
GCCAGGGTGGGTTCATCTACAGTAATTATGGGAAGTTGTTCTGTTACCTGCACATCGGTCAGGGTTTCGCCGATGTTTACAGTTTCCAAGCCAGCCAGGGCAACAATGTCTCCTGCTGCAGCCTGGTCTGTTTCCACTTTTTTAAGCCCTTTGAAGGTAAACAGCCGGGCGACTTTACCCTGGGTAACCTGGGCGTTATGTTGTATAATGGCAACAGTTTGCCCGGGAACAATTTTTCCCCTGTTAATGCGTCCAATAGCATATTTACCCAGGTAACTGTCGTATTCAAGGTTGGCCACCAGCATCTGGAAAGGCCCTTCTGTATAAACCTTGGGTGGCGGAACATGTTTGATGACTGTTTCAAAAAGGGGTTGCAAATTTGCAGATTTGTCTTCCACCTCTTTTCTGGCCCAACCATCCTTGGCGGAAGCATAAATGATCGGAAAGTCAAGCTGTTCATCATTGGCTCCCAGTTCCAGAAAAAGTTCAAAAACTTCATCGATAACCTCCTGGGGCCTTGAATCCGGGCGATCAACCTTGTTCACTACGACGATAGGGTTCAGGTTTTTCTCCAAAGCCTTGCGTAGAACAAATTTTGTTTGTGGCATAGGCCCTTCAAAGGTATCCACTAAGAGCAAAACACCGTCTACCATGCTCAGGGCTCGTTCCACTTCTCCCCCAAAGTCAGCATGGCCGGGGGTATCTACAATGTTAATTTTAATTCCCTGGTAGTATACGGCTGTGTTTTTTGCCAGGATGGTTATTCCCCGTTCTCTTTCCAGGGCATTACTATCCAGCACTCGTTCCACAACCACTTCATTATCGCGAAAAATGCCGCTTTGTCTTAACATGGCGTCCACCAATGTGGTTTTGCCGTGATCAACATGGGCAATGATCGCTATATTTCTTACTGCAGTTACTTTAATTGTCATCCTTTGCCACCCCTTACCCGCCCAGGGATGGTTTCTTTCTTACGAAAGCCCTGTAAGCAGACAGTAACTATATTACAGCAAATTTGTGTTTAAAACAAACTGCAATAAAAGTATTTTTTCATTTCAGCAAACCTGCAACAAATTTACACTGACCGGTAAATTTTGAAGTTAGGTTTTTATGGAACCAAATTTACAAAACTGTGTAAAATAGTAAAATGCGGCATAAGAATGGGACCCACAGATTAAAATTAACGCCGCTACCCTGCCCTACTGTGCCAGGGATAGCGGCGTTAATGCCAACCTTACCTGATACTCTGAAATACACTATAGCTTTGAATTTAACAGCAGCTGCCTTATGGTACTATAATATTTGTGTATAAAAAGTATGTAAATCGGGGTTAGCGGGTATTCCTATTGTTCTTTCAAACAAGTATCGCCTACGGCGGCGCTACATCAAATGGGTCAACCCCCGCCCTGGAAGCCGATCGATTTAACTTCCCCGTTTTCAACCAGGACAGGTACTTTGTCAGCACCATATTTTTCCTTAGCCTCCTTATAAGCGGAGGGGTCATCAAAGACATTATATAACTTGTAGGTCAGGCCCTTCTTTTCCAGCTCTTCAATTCGTTTATCGCAGTGGGGGCAGCCCACCCTAATGTATAACTCAAGCATCTTCACACCTCCCCCCTGATTTGGAATCTAGTTATTTTTTCGGCAGCCGGTGTGCCAATTTATTATTATTTTTGTGAAACTTTACAGCGTGCTGTTTTCAGCCATGGTCACCAGTTTGACACCCCTGCCTTTGAACTGGCTAAAAATTATCCCTTGTGAAACAAGCTTAAGCACCGTTTCCGGCTCGGTGACCATCGTCCCCGAAACCAGATCTATGCCATGTTTGAACCATACCGGGGAAAGCGGGGTGGTAGGGCCTAGAACCATGATCAGGGCATCTTTGCGGCAAAGTGCCAGCAATTCGTCCATGGTACCGTTAATTAAAGCGGTGCCGGTAAAGGCCAGCACATCGGCCTGGGGTATAATCCGCGCCGCTTCCTCTGCCGGCAGATCGCCGATCTGGGGCCGCCTTTCCAAAACCCACAGTTCTGCTGCTTCTTTTTTTAGGTTGGGGATAAACGGGAAATGCCCCACTACACAAACCTTTTTGCCCCGTCCTTTTTTGTAAAGAACTTCTGCCGCATTGATCTGTTGGCAGCGTTGAAGATCAATTTCTACCAGGGAATTAATGGCAGCTAAACCAACGCTCCGTTCCAAAAGGCTGCCGCTCAGGGCATATGCGCACAGCTCAAGCGCTGATTTTTCTTGCAGGTGGCCGGCATCGCGCACGGGTGGCCCTGCACTATGATCCCGTTCGGTTAAGGTTGAAGCCAGGCCGCAATGCCGGCTCCAGACCGCCGTCCAAAAAGACCCTATCCTTACTTTCTTGACAGGTGCATCTTCTTTCAGCGTGGATATAATTTCTTCTAAAATTTTCAAAGGCCCACCTCGTTTCAGTTTTATTGCTCAGCTTTGTTTCAGTGTTCAATTTTTGCATTTACTGATGCTGTAAAACACCAAGGCATGTTTTTCAGTTGTGTTATATGGCTGCGTTATATATGTACCTGTCTATACAGTTTTATTTTGAAAGGTAATTAATAGCCCCATAAACAATAAATCCAAAAATCGCCAGTACCCCGAAAAAAGTCATATAGATGCCTTCTTTCATGGTTGGGTGGGGATTAGTGATGAACAGGGGCTTAAGATAATGAAAAAGGGTGATGAATGTGAAAATAACCGGTAAAATAAGCCCTGCATAAGCCTGTTTTCCCTTCGTTAAAATTAGGATGCCACCAAAATAAAAGATCATAACAATAATTAGCATTGTAAAGGAAAGCAGGTCAATAGTTTGCAAAGGTTACCCCCCCACGAAGCTGCAAGATTTATAATACCCTGTAAAATATTTTTTATGGAAACATTTAGAGAAACATATTAAAATACCTAGAGATTGACTGTTGCGCCCCCTGGTTTTGCCTGGTCTGTAAAGCTCAGCGCCCCTACCGGGCAGACCTCAACACAGCGGCCGCAGCCGGTGCAGGGGGATTCGGCCAAGGGGATATCGCCGATGGTTGTTACCTTGCGCTGCAGGCCCCGGTGGGAAAAACCAATGGCCCCCACCTTGACCTCTTGTTGATCAACCCAGACACATCTACCGCAGAGCACGCACAAGCTGGGATCAAAAATAAAGGAACCCATGCTTTCGTCAATGATAACTTCTTTTTCCAGGGGCTGCAGGCGGGTAAGCCGCAGCTTGAGTTTCCTTTCTTTTGCTATTTTTTGCAGCTCACAGGCGCGGTTTTTAGGGCATTTGTTGCATTCCAAACGGTGATCGGTAAGCAGCAGTTCAAAAGCGGTTTTTACCAGGCGATCTACCCGCGGGCTTCTGGTTTTTACAACCATGCCTTCATAAACAACCTGGGTACAGGCCGTGACAGGCCTGGAAAGCCCCTCCACTTCTACAAAGCAGAGGCGGCAGCTGGCTGCAGGTCGTGTTTCTTCCTTTATTGCACACAGGTGGGGGATGTAGATATCGTTTTCCAAAGCAACCCAAAGCAGTTTTTCCCCTTCAAGTGCGGTTAGCTGACGGTCATCAATCGTTAATGTGATCTTTTTACCCATTTTTAGTTCCTTTCTTTTATTCCTCAGGTAACACCGGTGGAGAGATCTTTATTACAGCATTATGTTCCGGAGGACATGTTTTAAGGCAGTTGTCGCATTTGACGCATTTTTCCTGATCAATGGCTTTAAGCCCGTCCTCCCGGGTATAGATTGCTTCCACCGGGCAGCTGCCTACGCAGACGTTGCAGAGTTTGGTACACTTTTCCGGCACAATGTAGTACAGGATTAGATCTTTACACATACACGCCGGGCAGCGCCCTTCCAGGATGTGTGCCTCGTATTCATCCCGGAAGTAACGTAAAGTTGTTAAAATGGGATTGGGCGCTGTTTTACCCAAGTTACACAGGGAACCCATTTTGATGTCCTCTGCCAGTTCCTGCAGGATGTCAAGATCAGCCAAGCTTCCCTTCCCCTGGGTAATACGCGTCAGAATATCCAACATATGTTTTGTTCCCAGGCGGCAAAAAGTGCATTTACCGCAGGATTCCTGCTGGGTAAATTCTAAAAAGTAACGGGCGATAGCGACCATACAGTCATCTTCATCTAAAACAACCAGCCCGCCTGAACCCATGATCGCTCCCGCTTTCTCCAGGGAATCGAAGTCGATGGGAATATCCAAGGTTTCTTCCGGCAGGCAGCCTCCCGAAGGGCCGCCGATCTGCACAGCCTTAAATTCTTTATCATTAGGGATGCCTTCCCCGATATCAAAAACCAGCTGGCGCAGGGTTGTCCCCATGGGGACCTCTACCAGACCGGTGTTGGCTACCTTCCCCACCAATGTAAAGACTGCTGTTCCCGGGGTGGCCTCCGTTCCAATTTCCTTAAACCAGTCTGCCCCTTTTTTGATGATCGCCGTTACATAGGCAAAGGTTTTAACGTTATTTAGAACAGTGGGCCGGCCCCAAAAACCGGAAACGGCCATATAGGGGGGGCGGGACTGGGGGATACCCATTTTACCCTCCATAGAATTTACAAGTGCGGATTCTTCACCGCAGACAAAAGCCCCGGAACCTTCAAAAACCTCCAGCTCAAAACTGAGGGTGCTATCTAAAATGGAACTGCCCAGCAGCCCTTTTTCTCTAGCCTGTTCAATGGCTGTTTTTACCCTTTGCACAGCCAAGGGGTATTCATTGCGGACATAAATATAGCCTTTTGTAGCTCCTACGGCATAAGCGCAGATCAGCATCCCTTCGATAACCTGGTGCGGGTTGGATTCCAGGACACTGCGGTCCATAAAGGCGCCGGGGTCCCCTTCGTCGGCGTTGCAGATAATGTATTTAATATCACTGGGTGTATTTCTACAAATTTTCCACTTTTTGCCCACCGGGAAGCCGGCCCCACCCCGCCCCCGCAGCCCGGAATCTTCCATTGCGGTGATGATTTCCGCCGGTTCCATTTGCAGTGTTTTTACCAGGGAGGCATAGCCTTCCCGGGCAAGATAATGATCGATGTCTTCAGGATCGATAAAACCGCAGTGTTCAAGAATGATCTTTTTTTCATAGGCGTCCCTGGGGAAATCGGAAAAGGTGGGGAAAATATCGTTGGGTTCCAGTGCTACCAGGGCGTATTCATAGCATGGATCGTCATTGCCCAAAAATTCTTCCACCAAAAGCTTGGCCAGGCCTTCATCCATGTGTCCATAGCAAAGCGCAGGGAAGCCCGGTTTGGAGATAATGGCCATCGGCTCGGCATAACAGTGGCCCATGCAGCCCACTTCTATAACTTCGGCATCCAGGCCCTTCTTCTTGATCTCTTCTACAAAAGTATCCTTTACCTTTTGGGCGCCTGCGGCCAATCCGCAGGTTGCTGCTCCCACCCGGATCAATGTTTTTTCCTGCAGCGAATTTATTTTTTGTTCAGCCTTGGCCTTCATCCCGGCATAATGTTCGGCAGCGGTAGCAACTTTCATGCTTCCGAACCTCCTTCCTCATCCGTCCCTTCTTCTGTTGTTTCTCCTTCGTTTGTGTCAAAGGTAAGTAAAATACCATCTACCCGTGTGGGGGTAACATGTCCCTCCACTTCTTCATCGACCAGCACTACCGGCGCCAGCGTACAACAGCCGACGCAGGCCACCCGTTCCAGGCTGAATTCCCGATCAGGGGTGGTCTCCCCTTCTTTAATGCTTAACCTTCTTTCAAAGGAATCAAGGGCAATATTGCCGCCAACCATATAACAGGCGGTTCCCATGCACACTTTGAATTGATGTTTACCGGGAGGGTTTAAACGAAACTGGTTATAAAAGGTGGCGATACCATAGACATCTACAGCCGGGATTTTCATATTCTCAGCAATTTTATGCATGGCCAGTGTCGGCAGGTAGCCTAACTTGTTTTGGACCTGCTGAAGAATAGGAATAAGTTTTTCGCGGCTTGT
>JBMNNQ010000079.1:0-5911 GCA_050942615.1 Dethiobacteria bacterium
TCGGGCCGCCCTCACAGGTCCATTCAGTATTATCCGGTACACCGCCTTCCCAGTAACAGCGGTTTTCTGGGCTACCTTCCCCTACCTACTTCTCCTGCTCATCAGTTTACAGCTAATTATGTGCTAGATCAATTTTAGCATTCACGTTTGCTTTTTGCAAGTATAATTCTAAAATTTGTAGTTATTTCTGGCCAAACGGCCAAGCGCGGGGCCGACCAAATACGGGGGCAGGTAGGGCGGGGGAATTTCACCCCCACCCCCTCACAGAACCGGACGTGAGGCTCTCACCTCATCCGGCTCCTACAGTCCAGCCGCAGGTGACAGCAGCCCCGGCAAACGCTGGGAGGTAAAGTATTCAAACAGGGGCAAACAGAGAACTGTCCCTGTGTTTGTTCCAACAGGAACCAAATTAAATCGCGTTTTCCCGCGTCCTCCTATTAATACCCCATCTCCTTTAATATCCTTGATAGAGTCTTCAAACGTTCTCCAATAAGCTCGTCATCGTTACTAAGGGTTTGGCCGAATAATTTAATGTCTTCATCAAGCCTTTCATTGTCAGTACACACGGCAACCGTCATAGCATCGCCCTGCAGGCCGACTCTGTCTATAACAGGCTTTTCCGGATCATATAATTTCTTGAACCTGTAAGCCTCCCTAAAATGCTGCTGCGCCCTGCAAACAAGAATTGCAAGATCAAGTACACGATGAAGCGGCAGTTCCTCAGATCGCCTGGACCATTTTTCGCCGGTATGTCTCCAAACCTTTGCGGAAATGCCCACTTCACCCTGGTCGTTCCACTGTGCCAGTCCCAATGAAAGCCCCTTGGCATCCGTATTGTTGACATACCTGCCATCAACGTTTTCATAATCCTTAGACACAATAACCGGTTTATGCTTTAGCGTGGTTGGTATTTTCATTTTTTTATCCCCTTAACAACTAAATGGGTAGATTAATTTACCTAACAGGGGGACAAACACTGGGGGTAGTTCTCTGTTTGTCAGGCCACAAGTGCAGTTGTCAAACACGTGCAAACAGAAGACCAACCCCTCCTTGACTGTCCAAGAACCTGTGTTTGCCTTGCCTGGAAGCATTAGCGCAAACAAAGATCCGTCCCCGGCGTCTGACCTGCCGTTTGGGCTGCGTAAAGGAGCAGTCCATCTGCAGAATCATACAGGGGTTGCAGCACTAGGTCCATTTCATTGCCGACCAGTTCTGCAGCGGTGTTTTTATCCTCCAGGCAGTTGCACAGCCCTTTTAATGTATATTTTTGCAGCGCTGTGCATAACTGCTGTTGGGCGTTTTCCTTGCCCCTGTAACCTACAGCAATGTGCAGGTGCATCAACAGCTGCCCCATTACAATTTCGATTAACAGCTGCGCCGGTGCAGCTGCGCCGAAATGGGTAAAGTACAGGTTTTGTACCCTGGAAAGTGCCATTCTGTAAAGATCTTGCAGCATTAATGTCCCGTTAAAATCAGGGCCGGGGGTTGCCGGGCGCAGAACCGGCCGTTTTAACAGTTTGGAGGTGCGGGGAAGGTATACCCCGGCTGCATCGCCGCTGAACAACCCTTTGGTCTGGTGATCATAATAACAGACATGGTGTTTGGCATGTCCGGGCGTTTCCCAAACTTCAAGCGTTCTTTCCCCCAGGCGGATCAGCGTTCCTTCCCGGGCCGGGGAAAGTCTTGCCGGGGGGATCGGCTGGACTTCACCATAGAGCCGCATTTTCTCTTCACCGTATACTGCCCGGGAGCCGGCGATCAGCCTGGTGGGGTCAATAAGGTGTCTAATCCCCCTGGGGTGTGCCCAGATGCCGGCCTTTTGAAAATAGCGGGCGGCAACACCCAAGCCGCCGGCATGATCCAAATGGATATGGGTTACACCGATGTATTTTACCTGTTCCGGGGAAATTCCCAAGCTGTCCACCGCTGCCAAAATCCGGTCAGCAGAGCTTGCCGGCCCTGTTTCGATTAACATCCAATCCCTGCTGCCTGTACCTTTAACCAAGTAACCTGCCGTCCAACCGGGCAGCCCTCTTTCCATCAGATCTATCTGCCAGATATCTCCGGGGAGTTCAATTAGCCCTGCGAATTTAATCACCTGTTTTCTTAGCTCTGTAAAATATTTTTGATTTCCTGCCCGATTTCTTCTTTTTTGCAGACAGTATGGTGTAAAACCTCTTTTGCCTGCAGGTCACGCAGCGCGGGGTGAATTGCAGTCCGGCTGGTGGCACTTAGTTCCTGTAAGATGCTGAACTCATCTTTACCCTGCAAAAAATCCCGGCCCTTGATGGCCTCCAGGACACTGCGGCTGAATTTAAAAGGGTTGGCCGTAGCGTTGATTACCGTTTTGGTCTGATCGCCAGTCTGCAGCCGGTATTTTTGGTAAACCCGGTACCCCACCGCCGTATGGGTGTCCAACAGGTAGGTATGGCTGGTAAAGACTTCGTTAATCGCTCTTAAAGTATCCTTTTCAGTAGCATACCCTGCAGATAAAATTTTTTCCATAGATTTTAGCGTCCCGGTGTCAACTTCAAAACAGCCCTTTTCCTGCAAATCTGCCATCCAACGGTTTATCTTCACCGCATCATGACCGGTTTTTTCAAAAAGAAACCTTTCCAAGTTGCTGGAAATTAAAATGTCCATGGAGGGGCTGCTCGTCTGTTTAAATTCGCGGTGCAGATCATAGCTGCCGGTATGGAAAAAATCTGTTAAAATTTTGTTTTCATTCGAAGCGCAGATCAGCTTATGCACCGGCAGCCCCAGCCGGCAGGCGTACCAGCCGGCCAAAATGTTGCCGAAATTCCCCGTGGGCACCACAAAGTTGATCTTTTCACCGGGGGAAACAGCCCCCCGGGCAATCAGGGTCAGGTAGGACTGAAAATAATAGACAATCTGCGGTAAAAGCCGGCCCCAGTTAATGGAATTGGCTGAAGAGAGCTCATATCCTTTTTTTGCAAGGGCGCTGCTGAAGCAGCCGTCTGCAAACACCGCTTTAACGGCATTCTGGCAGTCGTCGAAGTTGCCCTTGACGGCCACAACATAGGTGTTGGCACCGTCGGTGGTAGTCATCTGCAGCTCCTGCACCTTGCTCACCCCGCCCTGGGGATAGAAGACGATTATTTTGATCCCCGGCACGTTTTTAAAGCCTTCCAGGGCGGCCTTGCCCGTATCCCCGGAAGTGGCTACCAAAATTACGGTCTCCCGCTCTGTGTGGGTTTTTAACAGCGCCCGGGATAGTAAATGGGGCATCAGCTGCAGCGCCAAATCCTTAAAAGCAGCTGTCGGCCCGTGCCACAGTTCCAGGAAATAAGTGCGATCGTCAAAACGGTAAAGGGGAGCTACCTGCGGGTGGGCAAAATTTTCTTCATTATAGGCCTGTCCTACACAAGAACTGATCTCTGCTGACGTAAAGTCGGGCAGAAAAAGAGTAAGCAGCCAATTTGCAGTTTCCTGGTAGGCCCCCCCCTGCCGGGCCAAAATCTCTTCCCTGGAAAGAACAGGTACCGCTGCCGGCACAAAAAGGCCTCCGGCGGGAACCATACCCAATTTGATCACTTCCGAGGCAGACATTGAAGGATAATTATCGCGGGTACTGATGTACATAGTAGACCTCCCTTGCCAGTATCAATTACACCTTGCAAGCAGTATCGATTATAAAAAAGACTTCCAGTTACCTGCGCCTGAAGTTGTGTAATAATATTCTCTTTCAACAGGAAAACTTCCTGCCACAGACAGCTTTAAAAAAATGAAAGAACAAGACCGTGCAGGGAGCTGGTGCGCTCTTACATCCTTGGCGCCTAGCACGCAAACCCGGAGGTGACAGGGGGCCGGTTCTCCTGGCACATGCGGCGCCCGGTTTTCGTCTATTTATAAACAGGGCAAACAGCCTGATGCTTTTCTATTTGCCTTCAATTGGCCCCACTTGCCACCTGACAAACAAAGAAACATCAGGCTGTGCAAGAAAAAACCACCCCTTGAAAAAATGCCCCCATCTGAACCTGTTTATGTGCCGGATTTTGGGGACCGCTGATCTGATTGGCATAATGTTTATACTATTTTCCCGCTTCTAGGTGCATCACCACTTTTTGGGGGATTTTTCACACAGTCTGAAATCCCCTTGTCTGACATCCCTTTGTTTGACGCCCCTGTTTGACTAGCTGTTTGTCCCTCCAGCTGCTGCTAACTGTTTGGCAGCCACAAGGTATGTCCCTGCGGTTGCTTTATGCCAGCCGCAGGGGATATACCTTATATTGTAGCCAGAGGCTTCTTTGTTATGCTTTTAGGGGACGCAGAGTTCGTCGCCGGGGAAAATTATGTTTGGATCGATGATATGGGGGTTGGCTGCAATTAGGGAATCGACATTTACACTAAAATATTGTGCAATGGAGTACATTGTATCACCTACTTGCACAGTGTAGCGTTCTTTGAAATCGGCAGGGCATCTTTTAGGCACCCTGCTCGGAACACAAAGCATGTCGCCGGGGAAAATCATTTTGGGGTTGACGATATGCGGGTTTGCAGCAAGCAGGGCATCAAGGTTCACATCAAAATATTGCGCAATGGAAAACATCGTGTCACCCGTTTGGACGGTATAAAGGCCTTCAAAGTCTGCCGGGCAGCTGGGCGGTATATTGCAGTCCTTGCGCTCTCTCCGGTAGCCATGTTCGTAATCTCCCCCATGGGGGCCGTGTTCATAGCCTTCTTCGTAATCATCATCATAGTCCCCATAGTCTTCCCTGTGATCGTGCCTGTGGCCGCCGTGGTGGTCGTGACGATCTGGATGATCTGGACGGCCATGGTGTCCGTGGTGTCCGTGCCCGTGATCGGGCCTTCTCCCCGGGACACATAGCACATCGCCCGGAAAGATCACGTCCGGATCGGTTATTTGTGGGTTGGCAGCAATCAGGGAATCCAGTCCCACCCTGAAACGCTTGGCAATTAAAAACATTGTATCGCCGGAAACAACAGTGTAGCGGTCCCGGAAACCTGCCGGGCAACTAGCAGGAATACGCCCCCCCTTTTCCCTTGGGACACAAAGCACATCACCCGGGAAAATCATGTTCGGATTGGTAATGTGCGGGTTGGCAGCAATTAGGGAGCTTAGACTGATACCAAAACGCTGTGCAATAAAAAACATTGTATCGCCAGAAACGACGGTATAGCGGCCCCTGAAACCTGCCGGGCAGGAAGAAGGAATTCGTGGTCTCATCATTTACCAAGTACCTCCTTTCTTTAACTTCACAAGGAAACAGGAAGGTGTTTTTCCCCATTTCCTTTACAAAATAGTTCTGTATATTATATGCCTCCCTGCCCCAATGGTTAATGGGCCGGGCAAAAACCGGCGGCAAACCCAGCTTTAAACACCCCGCATTACTGCTGCAAGGTTGCCATACCCCACGAATAAAGTCATGGGCTTTCTGGCTGATTTTCCCGCAAGGAAACCCAGAAGTGTGTGCCAGGAGAAGCGGCCCCCTGCCACCCCAAGCCCTGTCACCCGGGGCCCGGCCTGTTCCAGCACTGGTTTGGCCGCTATAAAAAAACAGACCCGGCAAAGGCCTGTTGAAATGTTAGATGCTTTTTATTATTTTTATGTTCTTTTGCACCAGGGTGTACTCCCATGATTAAAGTCACGGGCTTTCTAGCTGGGTTTTTCGTAAGGAAACCCAAGGGTGTGTGCCAGGAGAACCGGCCCCCTGTCACCTCTGCCTGTCAATTTTCCGCCTCATGGATGGGCCAGGAGAACCGGCCCCCTGTCACCTTATGTTTTCTTTTCCAGTAGTGCCGCTGCTTCCTGTAGCGATGTTACTGTATGGACCGGCGGGGCTTCTGTGCTTGGCCAGGCCAGCCCCTTGCGGTTTAACCAGCAGCTCTGCAGGCCGACACGGTCGGCTCCCAAAACATCATGTTTGGA
>JBMNNQ010000010.1:0-28206 GCA_050942615.1 Dethiobacteria bacterium
GAAAAGGATGGTGGGTAAAGATAAAAGAAATTCCCCTGGCCAGAGCGGCCTCCAACACCTCCGCATTAAAATCAAGCGCCAACAGCAGTGCCGGCTCTTTTCGGGACAAATCCCCCCATTGCAAGCCGCTCACATCCCCCGGCAGGGTCAAACAGGAAGGCGCAAACTCTTCTAAAATAGCAACTAAATCAGTCCCGGTGGCAAACATCACTTAAAACCCCCTTTAAACTGGCATATTGTAAATTGTAATAGCGCCAGCGGGGATCTTTTTTACCCCGTCTGGAAAGAAGCAAACCCTGCAGAATTTTTTCATAACACCTTATTTTATGTTTAAGCCAGGGAACAAACAGCGGATCGTTCCCCTTTAAGAGCGCCGGCCCCAGTTCCCAAACAAAAGGTTCTGTAACAGCTAACCGGCCCTTTTCAGCAGCAATGATCTCATAAAAATGACCGTTTTCAAATGCCAACCTTTCTTGTGGGAAACAATATCCCTGTGCTGCCAACCAGCGCCTTACAAGAGCTGCGTTTCCCATCGGCTGCAAAACAAAACGCCTGTGTTGGCAAAGTTGGTGAACTGCAGCCTGGAACATACTACAAATAGTTTTGCCCCCTAATCCCGCAATTACAACCACCTCTACACCATCGTTTTCATTTAGTGCCTGCAATCCATCGCCGATCCGGACCTCCACCTTTTGTGCAAGTTTAAAAAAATGCACCGTTTCCCAGGCAGTTTTGCTGTTCAGGGATGATTTTTCCACTGCAATAACCCGGGAACAAGCCTTTTCTTTGACCAGGTAGAGCGGTAAATAGGCATGATCAGTGCCAATATCTGCCACCACACTCTTGGCAGGAACCAGGGAGGCTACCCCGGCCAGACGCGGTTTTAATTTGATCGACATATTGAGATCAACCCTTTTGAACCTGATCGGCAAACCCAAACACAGTCATCTCAAAATAATCCGAAAACTCTTCCCTAATAATATTTACAAATTCCATAAAAATTATGAAATCCCTTTAATTTATATTTTTCCTATAGTATTATTAAACGCAACCAGGATTTTCCCGATCAACTTAGGAAAAACCCCTTTTTGTTTTATTAGCAAGAAGAAAAAAGAATATACAACATAATTTAACATTTCAATATTGCAATTATTTTAAAATAAGTTTTAAAAATGATCTATTTCCTAATCATTTTTTGAAAGCTACTAAATATTTAAAAATTTCAAGGATTGCGCTCCTATCACGCTTTGCAAGTATTTTCGAATGAATTACGTTAATTTGGCATCTATTTTGCATAATAATCTAACACAAGAAATGGAATTTTTGGCTAAGGAGGTGATTTTCCCCGCTCAACTAAAAGACCCGCACTTGTTCAGTTTGTATGTGTTAAACGTTTTATCGAAGGGTTTTCCAGGTAAAAGTAAAAGTTAAAATGACTTAATATTCGAAAGTATTGGTATTAAAACATTTATCCTTTGATTCAGTCATGTAAATGGTCAAGCCATAAAGGTTTGATTATAAAAAAAATTATAAGGAGGTCTCATAAAAATGACTGAGTATACCGTTAAACGAACTTTTAATTCCCAACTGGGGACCGGTATCGCTTCTTTTGTTCTTTGTTTTATTTTAGCCTGTATTCTTTGGCCTATTTGGTCCCTGATCACGAAATCCATTTTTAGTTCCTTGGCTGCAACCGGCTTAGCAGCAGTTGAACCGGGAACAGCACGTGAACTGCTTGGGGTCATGGTGGAAGGCAGTTTTTTCTGGATGGTAATCAACCCTTGGATTTGGATGACCATTATTATGGGGAATTATGGTAAAACACACTTTACCACCAAACAACCGCAGGCCGGGCTCTGGTATTCCATAGTAGCCCTAATCGTGGGTGTCATAGCCTTCTTTGTCATTATCGGGTTTATCGGCATCTGGTGGAAGCCATTTAACCTGGCCCTGCTGCTAACACCTAGAACAGCAGCAGAGGTGGAGTTGGCCATTAAGGGTTGGGGGGCCGCAAACTTTCTCGCTTTGCCGGTCATCATGACCCAAATCCCTTTTGCAGCACTGTTCCAAAAGTGGCCTTTTGCCGGCACATCCAAACAGCCGACTGAAGGCTGGGGCGTTTTCTTTTTCAGCACACTTGCTGTCGTTATTGTCTGGATGGCCACAGTTATCCCCCACTTTATACCCTTTACGGTTAATGGCCAGCCGGCTGTCAGCCCGCCAATGGGTTCCTGGGCTACCTGGGTTGCTTTCTGTCAGGCATTCATTTTTGTTTTCCTCATTCCTGCTGAAGGCGGAGAAGGCTATCCGATGAAGCTTTTCACCCAAAAGCAGCCTTACATGGGAATCGTTGGTTTTGTAATAGCCTTGGCTGCCGGGTTAATCGTGCCCCCGATCGTCCGGGGAATCATTGCCCCGTTAGATCTGCTTCCCGGGGCCCCGGTCGATTTGGCAGTAGCCTCCATCATCCTCACAGGGGTTATCAGCATGCTGTTTTGGCACCACCTGTTTGATGATTACCCCAGTGCCCAGCTTGTTCCCAATACCGCAGCCCGGGTTTTAATCCGTCTGGCTATCTGGGTTGTCCTGGGTGCTGTGCTTGGTGTAATTTGGCTTAAGGTTTTTGCTATCCTGCCCTTTGGAGCCAACAACCTTGGCATGGGTTATCCCACCATGGGTGTCCTGGCCGGCCAATTCGCCTTTTTGATGACACTTCTGTTCTACAACACTTTCTTTGATAAATGGCCCTTGGTCTATAAAGAACCGGTCAGGGTCAGTTACAGAGAAACTGTTGCCAGTTTAAAAGAAGATCTGCCGTAAATCCCCTTCACTTTCCCCCCCGGGTCTGGGCAAAAAAATGCCCCAGCCCGGGGTATTTTTTTTGAAAGCATATAAAAAAGAAGGATAAACAGCCAAAATTTATCCTTCCTCTTGATTTGATTGACATTTTGGTTAACATACTGCTTGCCTTTAATGAACCCAAGGAAACAATTCTTCCCTGTTAAAGGCTTTATTACCTAATTAATTATTTTTGAAACGTTTTTTTCTTTCTGGATAACTGCTCCAACAGGTAGGGATTCAGCACTTTGATATAGGTTCCCTTCATACCCAGAGAACGGGATTCAATCACACCAGCACTTTCAAATTTACGCAAGGCGTTCACAATAACAGATCTGGTAATACCCAACTGATCTGCTATTTTACTGGCAACGAGCAGGCCTTCTTCACCGTCTAGCTCTTCGAAAATATGTTCAACTGCTTCAAGCTCGGAATAAGACAGCGTGCCCACGGCAAGCTGAACAACGGCTTTGTTCCGGGCCTCTTCTTCAATTTTTTCTGCTCTGGAACGCAATATTTCCATGCCGACAACGGTAGCGCCGATTTCTGCCAAAATTAAATCCTCTGCTTCCAGGGCTTCAGCAAAACGGGCCAGCAGCAACGAACCCAGTCTTTTACCACCGCCCATAATGGGCACCACAGTGGTTAACTTGTTTGTAAACAGGCAGCTTTCTTCCTGAATAAAAGCACAAACATTTCTTTTTTGTTTTAGATTTACCCTTGTGCCGTCATCACGCAGTAGAAAATTATTGTAACGCTCAGGAAATTCTGATGCTTTGAGTACCTGACTGACCATAATATCGCATTCAAATTCATCAACCAGGGCATATCCCAAAATTTTGCCTTCACGATCAGCAATATAAACATTGGCATGAATAACATTCTTTAAAACCTCTGATACCTCGGTAAAATCGACCCTTTGCCCCGCCGTTTTTTGAAGAATTTTATTAATGCGACGGGTCTTCTCTAGTAAAGGAGAAGTAATCACACCTGGCCACCTCTTTCTCATTTTTTCATTTTTTATGATCAAGAACCCGTAAAAGGTTCATAAATGGTAATTCCAAAATTATAAAATATATCTACTCAAGTCTTTATTTTTTACAATATTCTTTAATTTATTCTTAACGTACTCCTGATTTACAACAAATCTTTGGCCCCCGAGGTCAGGAGCCTCAAAGGAAATATCCTCTAACAGTTTTTCCATAATGGTGTGCAACCGCCTGGCCCCAATGTTTTCAAGCTCACTGTTCAGAGCATAGGCCATTTCAGCAATCTGTGCAATGCCATCTTCAGAAAATTCAAGGTCTACTTTTTCAGTGCTAAGCAGGGCTGTATATTGTTTAACTAAAGCATTTTCAGGTTCAGTTAAAATTCGTCTAAAATCCTTACTGGATAAATTTTGTAACTCGACTCTAATAGGGAACCTTCCCTGCAATTCCGGTATTAAATCTGCTGGTTTAGTAAAATGAAAAGCCCCGGCAGCAATAAAAAGCATATAGTCAGTTTTAACAGGGCCGTATTTCGTAATAATGGTGGAACCCTCCACAATCGGTAAAATATCCCTTTGAACACCCTCCCTGGAGACATCGGGACCACCCTGCGCAGTATCCTTACCTACAATTTTATCTATTTCGTCCAGGAAGACAATGCCTTCCTGTTCGGCCCTCCCAATGGCCTCATTGACAACTTCATCCATGTCAATCAGCCTTTCTCCTTCTTCCTGCTGTAAGATCTTGCGGGCCTGCCGGAGAGGGAGTTTTTTCCTCTTTTTTCGTGAAGATAAAATATTGCCAAAAAAATCTTGAAAATTAACGCCCATTTCTTCCATGCCGAGTCCAGAAAACATTTCTACCATCGGCGGCAAACGATCATCCACTTCCACCTCCACTATTTCTTCCTCTAAATCACCCCTTCTTAGCTTCTGCTGCATGAGCAGACGCTTTTCCTGATATCGATCCCGTTCATTTTTTTGATCGCCGGGAACATAATCGGGAGCTTTCGTTTCTGCAGGGGGCTGAAATAATAGATCGAAGGGATTACGTCTGTTTTTATTTTTTTTGGTAAGAGACAGAAGAAGATCCAGCAACCTTTCTTCAGCCAGCTCAACCGCTTTAGCCTCCACAGTTTTCATTTTTTCCATTTTTACAATCCTTACGGAGGTTTCCACCAGTTCCCTGACAATGGAATCGACATCCCTGCCCACATAACCGACCTCTGTAAATTTGGTCGCTTCAACCTTAATAAAAGGAGCATTGACCAAACGGGCCAATCTCCTTGCTATTTCTGTTTTACCGACGCCGGTAGGGCCAATCATCAGAATATTTTTGGGCATAATCTCTTCTTTAATTTTACCTTCCAATTTCCGACGGCGGTATCTGTTGCGCAGGGCAACAGCGACACACTTTTTGGCTTCCTGTTGGCCGATAATATATTTATTCAATTTTAAGACGATCTCTTTGGGTTTCAATTCATCTTTAATATCCAACATTTTTATTTTTACCGGCACCTCCCGTTCCCAAAAGGGAACTTTGGGATAAAATTTCAGGATTGTACAGACAAAAAAATAGCAACCTCAGATCTATTTCGAAATAAAATTTAAATTTCTTCACAGGTAATATTTTGATTGGTGTAAACACAAATTTCTGCAGCAATTAATAGCGCATGTTGGGCAATTTCTTTTGCCGTTAAACCTGTATTGTCGGCAAGAGCCTTGGCAGCAGCAAGGGCAAAACCCCCTCCTGAACCAATAGCAGCTATCCCGTCATCGGGTTCAATAATCTCACCGTTACCGGAAATAAGCAGCAGCGCATCCTTGGAAGCAACAAGCAACAGCGCATCCAATCGTCTTAAAAAACGATCTGTTCTCCATTCCTTGGCCAGTTCCACAGCCGCACGGCGTAAGTTGCCATGATAATTTTCCAATTGTTTTTCAAATTTTTCAAATAAGGTGAAGGCGTCTGCCACTGAGCCGGCAAAACCGGCAATAACCTGATCATTGTAAAGTTTCCTGACTTTCCTGGCCTGTTGTTTTATTACCATGTTCCCGGAAAAGGTGACTTGTCCGTCTCCGGCAATAGCTACCTTTTCATCTTTTTTTACCCCAATAATTGTTGTTGCCTTAAACATTTATACTTCCACCTGCAATTACCATAATTTATTAATTTTTTTGATAACTTTTCACGCCCGGGGGTGCACTCTTAAATAGGTCCTCTTTAGTTCTTCCTTGGTGATATGGGTATACAGTTGAGTTGTTGAAACAGAAGCGTGCCCTAACAATTCTTGAACTGCTCGCAGATCAGCCCCGGCATTTAATAGATGACTGGCAAAGGAGTGGCGTAAAACATGCGGGCTCAAACTTAAACTTGCACCAATTTTCTGTGCATATTTTTTTAACAGGCGCCTGATGCTACGATCGGAAAGCCTTTGGCCGAACCTGTTTAAAAATAATGCCGGGCCTTCTTTTCCTTCTTTAGCCCGTGCTAGCAACAATAACCTGCTTTTATGGAGGTAGGTAACGATAGCCTGCAAGGCATAGGACCCTAAAGGGACTATCCTTTCTTTGGAACCTTTTCCCAAAACCTTCAAGTTTCCTTCTTCAATATCCACTGACGATGTTCCCAAGGCCACGAGTTCACCTACCCTGATTCCTGTTCCATAAAGAACCTCCAGGATTGCTCTGTCCCGGCAGCCAAGTATTGAATTCCGGGGGGGAGCATCCAGGAGTTCCAACACCTCATCAACATAAAGAAACTTTGGCAGTTTCTTTTCCTTTTTGGGCGTAGATACTACTTCCCAGGAAACATCCTGCAACAGGTTTTCCCTTCTAAGAAACCATAAAAAACCCCTTAAAGCTGACATTTTTCGTGCAATAGTACTGCGCGCATAAGCGTGTTCCTTTAAAAGGGCCAGGTATTGACGTAAAGTCAAATAGTTTAACTGCAATAAATCAAGATCCTCTGTATTGAGAAAGCGCAAAAACTGCCGAATGTCCCTTTTATAATTAACCAGCGTCAAACTTGCAAGATTCTTTTCAATTTCAGCAAATTGCAGGTAATTCCTTAAATAACTGTCCACTAACACTTTTTCACTTCTTTTCAATATTAACATAACAAAATTCTTAAAGCAAGAAGTTTACTGAAATATTTTGCGAAATCTCGACAAGGTTCATTCAGGGCCGACTTTCACCTTCATTTTTATCCCCTGCAGGTTCATTTTCCCGAAAGCCGCATTCCTTGTTTGCACATATAATTACCTTATGGGGCGGGCGGCGGTAGTTTTTTTCAACCATATAAGAATTACATTCAGGACATTTTTTAGCGACAGGTTTATCCCAGGAAACAAAATTGCATTCGGGAAAACGTGTACAACCAAAAAATTTCCTGCCTTTCTTGCTCCGGCGTTCTATGACCATCCCTTCACAAGAAGGGCACTTAACCCCAATTTCCACCTTAAGCTGTTCTGTATGCCTGCATTCCGGAAAACCGGGGCAGGCCAGGAACGGGCCATAACGCCCAAATTTTTTAACAAGGTTTTTCCCGCACAACGGACAGATCTTATCTGTTTCCTCATCTTTAATTTTTACTTTTTTCATATCTTTTTTAGCAACATCCAGGCGGTTTTTAAACGGCATGTAAAAGTCACTTAAAACCTCTTGCCGGGAAATCTCTCCCGCTTCAACTTTATCCAGTTTATTTTCCAGCTGGGCCGTAAAATTGATATCAACTATTTCAGGAAAATAGTCTTTTAATAGATCAGCGATGATAAAACCAAGTTCTGCCGGTTTAAAAACCCTTTCCTCTTTTAAGACATACCCCCGGCTCAAAATGGTTTCGATTGTCGGCGAATAGGTGCTGGGCCGGCCAATACCCTTATTTTCCATAGCCTTTACTAAAGAAGCCTCTGAAAACCGTGGAGGGGGCTGTGTAAAGTGCTGTTCGGGGTTTAATTTCAAAAGCTTCAGTTGTTGCCCTTCTTCCAGGTGAGGGAGCTGTTTTTCTTTATCCTTTTCTGTTTCCTCATCTTTTCCTTCGGTATAGATCTCCATAAAGCCCGGAAATTTAACAGTGGAACCACTGGCCCGGAAAAGATATTCACCTGCCAAGATATCGGCCCGGACCTGTTCGATTAGCGCCGCTGCCATCTGACTGGCCAGGAAACGTTCCCAAATTAGTTTATAAAGCCGGTGTTGATCCCTGCTGAGAAAACTTTTAATGACATCCGGTTCCTTTAAGACAGCTGTTGGCCGGATCGCCTCATGTGCTTCCTGGGCACTTTTGGAAACCTTAAATTTCCTGGGCTTGGCAGGCAGGTATTGATCCCCGAATTTTAAGCCAATATATTTTCTGGCTTCTTCCTGGGCTTGCGGAGAAACTGTCGTGGCATCTGTTCGCATATAGGTAATCAAACCCTCCGCCTCGCCTTTTTGACCGACTTTAATGCCCTCATATAATTGTTGGGCGATCATCATTGTTTTTTTGGTTGTAAAGCGCAGCTTCCGGGAGGCTTCCTGCTGCAAAGTGCTGGTTGTAAAAGGAGCAGCCGGGTTACGCCTTCTCTGTTGCAAGCGAACCTTCTGCACTACATAATTTTGGTCCTTTAAACCCTGCAGGATCCCTTCAACCTCTTTTTTTGTAGCAAGGTTAACTTTTTTGCCCCGGTAGCTGTGAAACCTTGCCGTAAAATTGTTTCCCTGGGCTAATTCCTTAAAATCACCATCGATTGTCCAATATTCTTCCTTAACAAAGGCTTCAATTTCCCTTTCCCGATCACAGATCAGCCGCAGGGCTACAGATTGTACCCGGCCGGCACTCAGCCCTTTGCGCACTTTTTCCCAAAGCAAAGGGCTGATTGAATAACCCACCAGGCGGTCGAGAATGCGTCTGGCTTGTTGTGCCTCAATCTTATCCAGGTTAAGAAAACGCGGTTTGGCAAAAGCATTTTTGACAGCTGTTTTGGTGATTTCATGAAATTCCACCCTGCAGGGCTCACTGTTGTTTAATTTCAGAGAATTGCTCAAGTGCCAGCTGATGGCTTCACCTTCCCTGTCCGGGTCTGTTGCCAGATAAACCCGTTCGGCCTTTTTACTGGCTGCCCTTAACTCCTGTAATATTTTACCCTTCCCCCTGATGGTAATATATTTGGGTTTAAAATTGTTTTCCAAGTCAATACCAAGCTGGCTTCTGGGTAAATCAATAAGATGACCGATAGAAGCTTTAACACGATATTTTTTACCTAAAAATTTACTGATTGTCCTGGCCTTGGCAGGAGACTCCACGATGACAAGGTACATTTAGACACCTCCGGCTCAGCTTTTCATAAAATATTTTCCCGGTAGCTGTTTAATGGCCCCTTTCAGTTCCAGCTCTAAGAGTAGAACATTAAGATCAGAAAGAGGCATTTTGCTAAGGATAGCAAGATCCTCCATTGCTAAGGGTTCAAAGGGAATATACTGCAACAATTTTTTTTCTTCTGGACCAAAATCCTGCTTTTCTTGGGGGGGAAAAACATCTTTAACCGTCCCCATTACATAAATTTCTTCCAAAATATCTTCAATATTTTCTACCAACTTGGCACCTTCCTTGATTAGCTTATGACAGCCCCGGCTGTAAGGGCTGGCGATTCCCCCGGGGATGGCAAAGACCTCTCTCCCCTGTTCCAGGGCGAAGTCAGCGGTTATCAACGCACCGCTTTTTTTCCCTGCTTCTACAACTAAGGTCCCCAAAGAAAGGCCGCTGATAATTCTGTTCCGGCGGGGAAAATTTGAAGGCAAGGGTTTGTAACCCGGGGGGAATTCACTGATCAAGACACCGAAATCTTCAATATTTTTCTTTACAGCTTTATTTTCAGGAGGATAACAGATGTCCAAACCGCAACCTAAAATAGCTGCAGTTTTACCCCGGGCCTCGAAAACGCCCTTGTGGGCCCAGGTGTCAATGCCCCGGGCCATACCGCTGACAATGGTTAAACCGTGTTTTGATAGCCCGTAAGCAAATTTATAAGCGTTTTCCCTGCCGTAGACAGTATGCCGCCTGCTGCCAACAACAGCCAAGCAGGTATTGTTCAAAATATCAATATTTCCACTATAATAAAGCAGGGGGGGAGGATCATATATTTCACGTAAAAGTGAAGGGTAGCAGCTGTCTTCCCAGACAATAAAAGAGTATCCCTGCTGAAGAATTTTTTCCCATGCTTCCGCCGGATCTATCTTTTGCCATTCCCGGCTGATTTTTTCCCGTAAAGCTGCTGTAAAGCCTTCGAGCCCCGGTAAACCCCGGGGCACTGCCCGCCAAGCCTGCTCCGGGGTGCCAAAATGTTGGACCAACTTTTTAATCCTGACCGGACCCAAAGAAGGAAGCAGGTTTAAAGCATGATAATATTTTGCCTGAAGAACCCTACCCCGAGACACGCTTCTGTTTCCCCTTTCCAGCAGACCACAGTGTATTTTATCCTGTTTACAAAAATAAACTAAACCCTGCCACAAATTAAAACAATAAAGTTAAATACTGCCAGCCCGGCAAAATAAATTTCCCAAAAAAATCTTCGCCTCCTGCTGCATGCCAAGGGCGAAGATTAGATAAGTATATTTACCCATAAACGCAATTACTGTGCTGCCGCTGACAATTTTTTTATTCCGCCTAGGAGGCACCTGAAAACTCAGAAACACTCTTTTTCCATCTTCCTAAAAATAATAAAATAATTTGGTTTTAAATAATAATTACAATGATTATAACACATAAGCCAGTGGATGTAAAAGGATATAGGTTTTATTTTCATAATATTTTGAAAGCACCATTTTACAACTTTATTTAAAAAAATTTTAAAATCCCGGGCACTGTTTCCTAAACCCCTATTATCCAATTTCAAAATGTGCTATTGTATTCTTTTCATCAACAAAAACCAATTTAGGTTTAAAATCCTGTAATTCTTCCGGGGAATACTGTGCATAACTGATAATAATAATTACATCTCCTGGCTGGACAAGACGCGCTGCCGCACCGTTCAGGCAAATAATTCCACTACCACGCTCCCCACGGATAACATAAGTTTCTAACCGGGCACCGTTATGGTTGTTTACAACCTGTACCTTTTCATAAGCTAAAATATCAGCTTTTTCCATAAGTTCTGCATCTATTGTAATGCTACCCTCATAGTTCAAATTGGCATCGGTAACAGTAGCTCTGTGAATTTTAGACTTACACATTGTCCGCCACATTTGTTTACACCTCCACAATAACGTTGTCTATCAGTCTGGTCTGGCCAAACCTTACTGCAACAGCAATCAGGCATTTTCCTGATATTAGGAAAACAGGGCACAGTTCTGCAGTGTCTACGATTTCAACATAGTCCAAACAGGCGCCTTTGATTGCAGAAATTCTTTGGCTGATCATCTGCTTTAGCACCTCTGCCTCCCTTTCCCCTCCCGCAATGGCATCCTCTGCCTCCAGCAAACTTTTATAAAGGACCACCGCTTCTTTTCTTTGTGCAGGGGTCAGGTATTTATTACGCGAACTCATGGCCAACCCATCAGCTTCACGCACGGTGGGCCCGATTATTAGCTGCAGGTTCATATTTAAATCATATGCCATTTTTTTAAGAACAAAAGCCTGTTGAGCATCCTTCTGTCCAAAGTAGGCGCGATCGGGGCAAACTAAATTAAACAACTTGGCAACTACGGTGGTAACACCACGAAAATGCCCTGGCCGGGAAAGCCCGCAAAGGCTGTTGGTCAGCCTTTCCACTTCTACAAAAGTTGCATAACCACGGGGATACATTTCCCTGACTGACGGGGAAAAAAGCAGATCACACCCCGTAGTTGCCGCCAGCTTTTTATCCCCTTCCAAGTCCCGGGGGTATTCAACATAGTCTTCCCCCACACCAAACTGCAAAGGATTAACAAAAATACTGACTACCATGAAATCATTTTCTGCCTTGGCCGCCCGCATCAGGGAAAGATGACCTTCATGTAAAAAACCCATGGTCGGTACCAGACCGATGCTCAGTCCTTCTTTCTTTTTTTCCCTGATGATATCCCCCAGGGCAGAAATATTATTTATAACCTGCAAGAAAGATCCCCTCCCCCCCTGCCAGGCAACTTATTCCTCCAAAGCTTTCGCCAGGGCTTCTTCCGACATGGTAAAGATATGTCTATCCTCCGGAAAAACATTCTGCCTGACTTCAGAAATATAAGCTTGCATTCCCTTCATCATTTCTTTCCGGGCTTCTGCATATTGCTTTACAAATTTGGGACGTTTGCCGGTATAAAGCCCCATCACATCATGGTAAACCAAAACCTGTCCATCACAGAACTTTCCTGCGCCGATGCCGATCACCGGTATAGAAAGTTTTTCTGTAATCGCCTTAGCCAGTTGCCAGGGAACACATTCGAGCACCAAAGAAAAGGCTCCTGCCGCCTCCAGGGCTAAAGAGTCTTCGATCATTTTTTTAGCAACCCGGGGATCTTTCCCCTGGACCTTAAAACCGCCCAACTGCCCTGCGGACTGCGGGGTCAGGCCCAGGTGGCCAACAAGGGGAATACCGGCCCCAGTAATACTCCTGACCGCATCAATAATTTCCAGCCCGCCTTCCAGCTTAACACCCTGCGCACCGGTTTCCTGGATGATCCTGCCGGCATTTAACAGGGCCCTTTCGCTGCTTACCTCATAGGTTAAAAAGGGCATATCCACTACCACAAAGGCATTTTTACTCCCCCGGACCACTGCCTTTCCGTGATGAATCATGTCTTCCAACGTCACGGCCAAGGTATCCTCATAGCCCAGCACAACCATTCCCAGGGAATCACCCACCAGGATAAATTCAGCTCCCGCCTCATCAACCAGCTGAGCGGTAGGATGATCGTAAGCGGTAATCATTGTTATTTTTTCTTGTTTCTGCTTCATTTCCATAAAATCCAAGGTGGAAAAACGTCCTGCGCTCATTTATTTATCCTCCTAACAAATTTTTTAATTGCTTGACCTGGTCTTCAGTCAGTGTACCTTTCCTGTGTGCGAGATCTGCAGTGTAAACCCCCATACAATTGTAGGCAGCGAGCAGTTCCGGTGCCAATTTATCAATAATTTCAAGATGGGATTTAACCGTGGGCAGATCACCCCGGGCAATTGGCCCGGTTAACGCCTTTTCCGGACCCATTTCCCCAATGTTTTTAAGTGTGCCATAGATAAGCGGTGCCAATGACTCAAAGGCCTGTTTACTGTCAATACCCATTACCTGATACATTTTAAGGGCTACATCCATCAGGGTAGACAGGTAGTTGCATGCCACACAAGCTGCTGCATGATAAAGTGGTTTCATTGCTGTGGGAATAGTCAGCATCTTGCCCCCTAGAGCTGCAACGAGCTCTTCAGCCACTAAAAAAGCTTCCGGATCCCCTTCAATAGCAAAAAATGTGCCCGGCAAAGCACGTAAGCCTGCCTCCACCCCGGGAAATGTTTGCAAAGGGTGAAAGGAAAAAACACTGGCGCCGGCCTCCCGCGCCGCAGACAGTATTTCCGAACTGTGGGCCCCGCTTGTATGCAACACCACCTGTCCCCGGTGAAACACGCCCTTTAACGCTAAAGCATCGCATACCTCCTTGATTACCCGGTCAGGGGTAGTTAAAAAGACAATATCCGCCTGCTGTACAGCCTCTTCCGGTTCACTGCAAACAGGGCACTGTAATAAAGCAGCCGCTATTTTACGCGACGCTGCAGTGCGCGCCGAAGCAGCCGCCAGCACATAACCTTTTTGCTTTAAGGCATAACCAAGCACTTTGCCGACGTTGCCGGCGCCGATAACCGCTATTTTTTTTACAGCTTTTGTTGTATGCATAGGCTGGCCCTCTCCCTAAAAAATTAAAACCTTCCTGCCGGGCAGGAAGGCACAGTAACAGCGTTCTTTCTTCAATGTACCTAAGTCCCGGTCCTTTTTGGCTCCAGGCAAAATACAGCTCTCTTTTGTCATTAAAAACCAAATATCAAAGGCTGGTGCAGGTAAGATCCTACCCGGGTTAATTTTATCATTTCTAGCGGTTAAAAACAATCAAATTGGACCATTTTTACATCTTTTTTATAAATATTTTTACCACTGCTCACATTTTAAAATTTCCTGCAGTAAGGCGATGCCATTTTCAACATCATCTATATCCACCATCTCTGCCGGAGTATGAATATAACGACAGGGAATGGACAGGGCGCCGGTGGGGATGCCCTCCCGGGAAAGATGAATGGCCCCAGCATCAGTACCGCCCCTTTCCAACACCTCCGGCTGGTAGGGAATATTGTTTTTTTCGGCAACGGCCATCATCAAACTTGTTATTCTGGGGTGACAGATTACTGCGGCATCCATCACCTTCACAGTGGGCCCTTTCCCCAGAGAAACATTTGTTTTAAATTCAGGTTCGGGTGTATCGCCTACCCGGGTCACGTCAACAGCCAAGCCATAGTGGGGTTTGGTCCGGTAAGCGATAGTCTTCGCCCCCCGCAGACCCACTTCCTCCTGCACAGTGAAAACAAAAAAAACTTCCACGGGCAACGTTGCATCGGAAAGCCTGCGCAATGTTTCCAGGAGAACGGCGCAGCCAACGCGGTTATCGAGCGATTTTGCTGTAAGGCGCTTTCCCTCCTGGTGTAGCGGTGCAAAATAAACTGCAGCGTCGCCGATTTTAACCTTGGTTAAAGCTTCCTCCCTGTTCGCTGCACCGATATCTAAAAAGTACTTGCTTAAACCGGGTTCCGGGGCTTCTTTGGTTTTTTCCTGCCCGATCACACCAACCGTTCCGTTTTCAAAAAAAATCCTGGCCCCTGGCAGAGTCTGTTGCATAATACCGCCTAAATTGGTAAAACGCAGGTAACCGTTTTTTTCAATATAGGTCACCATTAAACCAATTTCATCCATATGGGCTGCCACCAAAATTTTTTTTCCGCCGGCAGCGCCCTTGTTCACCACCAGGTTTCCAAGGGTGTCAACAAAATAGTCTTCTTTTAATTTTTCAATCTCCGCGGCAATAACGGCGCGTATCTGCTCCTCACGGCCGGCAGGGCCAAAGGAAGCGCATAATTTGCCGATCAATTCTTTCATACCTTCAACCCCTCTTCATCTATTGATCTGATAAAACCGTCAACTATTTCAACCAGATGACACCAGTCATCCTGGTTTAACATGGACAGCGGGGAATGAATATAGCGGCACGGTGTGGAAATAACCCCGGCGGCAACGCCGCCCCGGGAAGTTGTTACGGCTCCCGCATCCGTAAAACTGCCGCCATAACGTCGAAACTGGTAGGGCCTTTGCTGTTTTTCCGCCACCTGTATCAAACGTTCCAAAAGGCGCCGGGGGGCTATTACAGAGTCATCCTTGATGGTAAGAGCCGGACCGCCGCCCAAGGTGGTAGACTGTTCATGTTCCTTGATCCCCGGCGTGTCGGCGGCAATGGTGGTTTCCAAAACCAGTGCTATCCGGGGATCTACCCTGTAAGCAGCTACCCGCGCACCCCTGATGCCCACTTCCTCCTGCACTGTAAAAACTGCTGTAAAAGAACACGGAAAATCCCGCTGTAGAATTTCCAACAAAGCAGCGCACCCGGCCCTGTTGTCCAGCGCCTTGCCGCGTACAATATTTTGATAACAGCTGGCCTCGCTATAAAAGGAAACATAATCGCCAATTTTGACGGCTTTTTCAGCATCATCCTTATTTTTGGCACCGATGTCTATGTAAAGGTTTTCCAGGCCCAAGGCCTTTTTTCTTTCTTCTACCTTTTGTAAATGAATTGCTTTGGCACCGATCACACCACAGACATCATCAGAGCCAATTTTTACAGGTTTGGAAATCAGGGCCGGTTCATACACCCCCCCGACCTTATAAAAACGCAGGTGGCCACTTTTTTCGATGGACGAAACCATCAAGCCAACCTCATCCATATGGGCACAAAGCATCAGCCCCGGATCTTCCCCCCTGCCCCGGCCTTCTTTCAAAACATAGAGGTTCCCCAAGGCATCTGTATAGTTTTTCAGTCCCCATGTTGCCAACTTTTCCCGGATGAAATTTCTGATCCTGATTTCATCGCCGGAAACCCCGGGTATTGCAGAAAGCTCTTTTATAAGCACGCCAATCCCTCCACAAAAGCACGGTCCACCTCTGTCACAAAACGGGCCAACAGCAGACCGGCAACCTTAATATCCTCCAAATCCACCAGTTCCACAGAAGTATGCATATAGCGCAGCGGTATGGAAAGAAGCCCTGTCGGTATGCCCTCCAGGCTGATCTGGATAGCGCGGGCATCGGTACCTGTCGGCCCCGGGGAAACATCTCTTTGGCAGGGCAAATGATATTCTGCGGCGGTATTCAACAGTTTTTCAGCAACAAAAGGGTGAATATTGGGGCCGCTGGTAACAACAGGCCCCTTTGTGAGGGGTGAAGTTTCCTGTTCAAGCGCACCGGGAAAATCACCGTGACAGACATCAACAGCAATCCCCACGTCCGGGGAAATTCCGTAAGTGGAAACAACCGCTCCCCGGGTACCGACCTCCTCCTGGACAGTAGCCACCAGATAGAGATCGGCTTCATGCCTGATTTTATGCAGTTCCCGGGCACACTGCCAAAGTGCAGCTATGCCGGCACGATCATCAAACGCCTTTCCAGAGCGGGAGCGATGCCGCAAGGTCAGATACTCTCTTTTGATTGCAGCCACAGAACCTACCGGTACAATTTCCTGCACAACCTCCGGTGGCAGGCCGGTATCCAGGAAAAGATCCTCCATTTTGACACTGTTCCCTTTTTCCTGTTCTGTGTACAGATGGGGCAGTTTGAAACCGATGATCCCCGGTATCGTTTCCCGCCCGTAGATGTTCACTGCCTGCCCCGGCAGGGTACGGGGATCAAATCCCCCCAAGGAGGTAAAGCGTAAAAAACCATTTTTCCCCACTTTGGTAACAATTAACCCGATCTCATCCATATGGGCACAAATCAGCAAACGGGGCGGTGCTTCCCCCTGCCCCTTTTTTAGAAAAATAAGGTTTCCTAAATTATCCGTCCTTGTTTCATCAATATACGGTGCAAAAGCCGCAGCAGCCAGCTCCGCAACTTTTTTTTCATAACCGGAAACCCCGTCCTCTTCTGTCAATTTTTTTAATAAACCTTCCAAATCCACGCCGGACACCTCCTTAGACTAAAAATGCCAACCCGGGTTGCCTTGCAATAACTTTTGCAGTTTAAAGGTTAGGTCATAAATATGCGTACACTGGTCCACAGACAGCGTTCCTGTGCCGCAACTGGGAGTCAAAAGATATTGTCTGGCCAAGAGTTCCTCATTTACACCCTGCCGGGAAAGCCTTTGGATGCCTTGCAAAAACCTTTCCTTTAAGGAATAAACGTCCTCCACCCCCAGGCCCTCCCCCGTAGTAGGAACCAGCCCCCAGGCCAAACAGCCCCCTTTGTTTAAAAAAGACTGTACTTGTTCCCCATAAACCAATAGGGAGTCAAAATAAGCATAGGCATCAAAACTGACAATGTGGGGCGAAACCTCAAAAATGATCGACCAGTCTGCACCGGAGCAGCAGTGTACACCTGCATAGGCGCCTTCCTTCTTGATAGCTGAAACCAGCTCTTTCAAACTTTGCACAATCTGTTCCCGGGACAGTGAAATTCCTGCCAGCTGGCCATAAAAAAACAGCAGTGGTTCATCGATCATGATTACCACCGGCAGGGAAAATTTTTTCAGGGAACGTATTTGAAAACAGGCATTTAAGGCTAGGGTTTTAGTAATGATTTCGCGTGCTTCAGCATGATAAAAAGCAGAAGTCTGATCCCCGGCATTTACTTGCAAACCCATAGAAAGAGGACCGCAAACCTGACCCTTTAAAAAATGTGGCCGCAAAGGCAAAGCATCCCATCTAATATCCAGAAATTTATAAAAACCGGCTGCTGCAGCCGGTGGAAAAGCAAAAAGGGAAAGCACTTCTTCCTTTTGCTTCCCCTCCTGAAAGGCCAAGTAAAGTTCATAAAACCGGGCTGCTTTTTCCAGCCAGGAATAGTTGTCGTTAACAAAAAAGGGGGGGATCCCCTTTTCCCAACCAAGCATTTCCAATTTAAACAACGGGCCAAGATACTGCTGGATTAAACCTTCATCATTTGAACGCTGGGGCAACTGCGGCCAATGCGGCCCCCAGGGCATTGTTTCCTGCACCAGCTCCAAAGCGGCTGCAACCTCCCGCTGGGGCATGCTGCCGATACCGGTAGCTTTCCCATAAAGAAATTCTGCCCTCTGTTGCATCTTTTACCCTCCCCCAAAAAACAGACCTTCTACAGGGCACCTCCTGCAGCTTTCAGGTGCCAACCCGGGTTGCTGCAAAATTCCTTATCTCCTTGACAAAAATAGTCTGCCCGGACACCGGGATTTCATGCTGTAGGCCCTGCTGTAAACAGCCCGGGTTTCCGGCAAAATTCCAACACCTACATCCGGTTGGTTTTGGCAATATATTCTTCTTCCCAGGCAATTTCGCTGATTGCATTTTTAATGCCCTCAACTGCCGGGCTCTGATCGCAAAGCAGCCCGTATTCGATACTGTCGACCAAGGCGATCCAGCTGGCTTCGATCACGTTTCCGGAAACCCCGACAGTGCCCCATCTTTTGCGTCCGTTTTGTGATGTAATCAACACCCGGACCACTGCACCAGTACCATCTTTGCCATCCAGGACGCGCACCTTGTAGTCAACAAGCTTTATATTCCTGATTTCAGGATAAATTTCCTCCAAAGCCTTGCGCAGGGCATTGTCCATCGCGTTTACAGGCCCGTTCCCTTCAGCTGCAGTGTGCACAACCCGATCGCCAACCCTTAATTTAATGGTTGCCTCTACATGGTAGACATCGCTTCCCCGCCGTTCCTTATCAAGAATGAGACGAAAGGCCTCCAGCTTGAAAAGGGGTTGATAGGTCTGCAAAGTTTTCCAAACCAACAGTTCAAACGAACCTTCTGCTCCTTCAAATTGATAGCCCTCATGTTCCATTTTTTTAAGAATATTGAGCACTTTAATGGCTTCCGGGTAATTTTTGATTGATTCCAGATTATTTTCCTGACCTTTAAAGAAGATGTTGCTTTTCCCGGAAAGTTCCGAAACCAGAATACGGCGTTTATTGCCCACCTCTTCCGGGGGAGCGTGTTCGTAAGTACTGGCATGTTTGACAACTGCATCGACATGAATGCCGCCCTTATGCGTAAAAGCATTCCGGCCAACATAAGGCTGTCCGTCCTGGGGGATCATATTCGCCAGTTCAGCGACAACTTTGGAAATTCTGGTCAACTCCCGCAATTGTCCTGTTTTAAGTTTATTAATATTCAGCTTAAGGTGTATATTGGCGATAATTGCACATAAGTCGGCATTGCCGCATCTTTCCCCATAACCGTTAATCGTTCCCTGAACCTGGCTGACCCCGCTTTGCACAGCAATAATGGAATTGGCAACAGCCATGCCGCAATCGTTGTGTGCATGAATGCCCAACGGGGTGGCAATCTCTTTTTTTACCTCCAGCACAATTCGTTGAACATCCAGGGGCATTGTGCCGCCGTTTGTATCACAAAGGGCAATACTGTCGGCACCGCTTTCTGCTGCCGCCCGGATCGTTTTCAGGGCATAAACAGGATTATGTTTGTAACCATCAAAAAAATGCTCCGCATCATAGACTACTTCCAAGCCTTTACTTTTTAAAAAAGAAACTGTATCGGCGATCATGGCGATATTTTCATCCAGGGTTGTTCCCAGGGCATGGGAAACATGGAAGTCCCAACTTTTCCCGACGACGGCAACCGCCGGCGTGTTAGCTTCCAGCAAGGCCCGCACGTTGCCATCGCTTTCAGCGCTGACACCGGCACGTCTGGTACTGCCAAAAGCGGTAATTTTGGCGTGCTTTAAGGACAAGCCCTGCAGCCGCTCAAAAAATTCCATATCTTTGGGGTTGGAACCCGGCCAGCCCCCTTCAATATAATCCACGCCTAAAGCGTCGAGCAATTTGACAATTTCTATTTTATCGCCGACAGAAAAAGAAATGCCCTCTCTTTGTGCGCCATCCCTGAGCGTTGTATCGTAAATTTGAATAGATTTCATATAAGGAACCTCCAATGAAGTAAATCAGGATTATTATACTATAAGGCCTAAAGGGTGTCTACATAAAAAAAGAAATATTTGTGAAAGGAGGCAGTATTTTTTCCCTTTCCTGCTACTGTATAGATAAAAAAACAGGGGAAAAACTAAAATAGAATTTTAAAGAAAGGGGGGAATAAAGAAGGTGCCTACAACAGGAATCAACATCAAAAATATCGGCAAAGCCGAATTTATGTCCCTTTTCCACCAGTACAAGGGTGAATCGCTTTGCGCCAAAAAGTTGGGAAACTACGCCCACCAGGTTCAGGATCCGGCCATGAAGGAGATAATCAGTCAGATGAGCACTAACTGCCTCGAAAGGGCCAGCCGGCTTTCATCCTTTTTACAAGAAGCAGGTGGCGGTCATCTGCTTGGTTAAAGCGTTACGGATTGAAAAAAAGGGAGGTTATAAAGATGCCCCAAATGAAGACGCCACAACAACAACTTACCGATAAAGACATTGCCGGCGATGTTCTCACTGGAACTAAGCATATGGCCCAGGGATACATGCACGCCATCCTGGAATCACAAAACCAGACCCTGCATCAAACCTTTAAGGACTTTCATGATCAACATTTGGCTGATCACTGGCAGGTCTTTCAGATTATGGAGCAAAACGGTTGGTACAAAGTGCCCATGGTTTTGGATGAAGCACAACAACAATTGCAGCAACAACTTTAAGCAGTCCCTGTTCTGCCGGGCAAGGGGCCTTTGGCGCCTGACGGCCGGAAAGTAACCGGCCTGCCGACAGGCGGTTACACGGCGCCGGCCGGAAAATTTTTTTCATGCCCGGCAGAACATAATAGTTGGGGCCAAATTAAAGCGGAAAGATCAAAGTTTTGCCCTGGCAGGCTTTTTCATACAAATTTCGAACATTTTGTAGACTGGTGTATGGCCAATAACACTGTTACCATCCAGGTTGGCCAAAACAAAACACGTTACCGGTTTACGCTGCGGGGGCTGGTTTGCCTAAACGGGCCTGCAAACAGCAAGCTCCTGCCTTACAGCTTCCTGCGGAGAAAATGTCACTTCCAGCCCGGACTGTTTTATTCCGGACCTGGTGCCAAGTGAAAAAAACCCTGGCAGGTGTACCGTATACACTCCGAAAAAACTGTTTATATTTATAAACTGTCCCACTGGGCCCGCAGTTCGCGGCGCAACAACTTCCCGGAGGAACTTTTGGGTATTTCCTCCACAATCCGCACTGTTTGCGGGCATTTAAAGTCGGCCAGGTGCTGCCGGCAAAAAGCGATCAGCTCTTCTGCCGTTGCTTCCCCGTGATCCTTAACAGCAACAGCAGCAGCCACTTCCTCCCCATAAAGATCATCAGGAATACCGATGCAGGCTGCATCTCTCACCGCCGGATGCTTATAAAGGATCTCTTCGATTTCCCGCGGGTAGATATTTTCACCGCCCCGGATAATCATATCTGTTTTGCGGTCCACAATGTAAAAATAACCGTCCTCATCAAAGTAACCCAGGTCACCGCTGTGAAACCAGTCCCCGGTAAAGGCTTCTGCTGTAGCTTGGGGGTTTTTATAATAACCCCGCATGATATTTTCACCGCGGATCACGATCTCACCTAGTTCGCCCGGCCCCAAAGGATTATTTTCTGCATCCACTATTTTAATTTCATTGCCCAAAGGCAAGCCGACAGACCCCAACTTGCGATAACCGTCATTTTCACCCAGTTTTAATGCTTCCGGGGGCGGCAACGGGTTAAAGGTGGCACGGCAGGTCGTCTCGGTCATCCCATACCCTTCTATGACGGGCACCTGAAAAGTTTTTTCAAATTCAGCCTGAACCTTGACCGGTACCGGTGCCGAACCGCAGAATACAATTTTAAGTTCATTTTGCAATATATCACGGGGATCCACCCTGTTCAGCAGCATGGATAACATGGTCGCTACAGTACCTACATAAGTGACCCCGTATGCAGCAATCAAGTTAAAAAACCCGGTTACACTAAAGCGGTGCGGCATCACCACACTGCCGCCGTGGTATAACGGCGACATTACAGTCACTATTTGCCCGTTAACATGAAAAAGCGGCATCACACAAAGGGCCCGATCGCTTTCCTGCAAACGGTTCCAGGCAGCTACCCAGTAGGCATCTATTATTAAATTGTGGTGGCTGAGCATGGCCCCCTTGGGCTTGCCCGTTGTGCCGGAAGTATAAATTATTTCTGCAACATCGTCTGCCTGCAAAGGAATATCCAAAATTCCGGGCAACAGCCGGAGAGATTCCTTTTCCAGCGCGGTTTCCAAATTAGCCCCCTGTAACGACAATTCTTTGCCATAGGCAGCAGCAGAGCCGTCCCAGGCTAAGATGCTGCGAATTTTATTCTGTGACTTTAGAAAAGCAGCTGAAAACGCCAAAAACTCCTGCGTTGTAAACAAGGCAGTGCTGTCAGAGTTGTCTAGGATATAGGCAACCTCTTCCACCTTCAGGCCGGTGTTCAGCGGACAGGCCACCGCCCCCAACTGCATGATCCCGAAAAAAGCAAAAAGATATTCTGCAGAATTGGGCATTAACAGTGAAACTTTATCATTTTTGCGGATACCCATTTTAAATAATAAGTTACTGACAGCGTTCACTTTTTCCAGAAATTCTGCATAGGTGTATTGTATGTCTTTTTCCGGATCAATCAAAAAGATCTTTTCCCCATAGTTTTCACACCTGGAAATAAGCAGCTCACGTAATGAAAGTTTTCTTTTTAATGCGGGAAGATGTAGGCCCCCCGCCTTTAAAAAATCCTGCGCTCCCATTTTTTTCACCTTCTTGTCTTCAATTCTAACATTGGCCGCTGTTTTAGGCAATTTATTCCCACTCGCACTTTATCACCGGCTGCTTATTATTAGTGCTACTTAAACCACTGTATGGCAGTGAACTGCCCCAGTTTGATGCACTGCTTATTGTTATTAGCGCCACCTAAACAGCAAATACATTCGTCCTAAAATTGGCGATCAAGGCTGCGGTACTGGATAGCCTCGGCAATATGGGGGGCATCAATTTTTTTGGCACCCTCCAGGTCGGCTATCGTCCGGGCCACTTTAATAATCCGGTCATGCGCCCGTATAGACAATGCAAAGGAATCAAAAGCACGGCGCAAAAGGCCCTTTGATTCAGCATTCAGGGTGCAATATGTACGCAGCTGCCGGGAGGACATAGCTGCATTACACACAATACCTGTACCTTTAAACCTCTTTCTTTGCACAGACCGGGCGCGCTCCACCCTTTTCCGGATACAGGCAGAAGCTTCTCCTTCTTTCTCATTATCCAGTTCATGGTATAAAAGAGAAGGCACCTCTACATGCAGATCAATCCGATCCATAAGCGGACCGGATGATTTCTGGCGGTAGCGTCTGATTTGGGCCTCCGTACAGGTACAAACTCGCCGTGGATGCATGTAATACCCGCAATAACAAGGGTTTTGGGAAGCAACAAGCATAAACGCCGCCGGATAGCGCACCGTCATTTCGGCCCGGGTAATGACCACCTCCCCGTCTTCCAATGGTTGCCGCAAACTTTCCAGCACTTCCCGGGGATATTCAGGAAATTCATCCAAAAAAAGAACCCCATGATGAGCCAGGCTGACCTCTCCGGGCCGGGGGATCCTGCCCCCGCCAAGAATACCGGCAGGGGTGGCTGAATGATGCGGGGTCCGGAAAGGTCTTTTAATTACCAGGGGTTTTTCTTTAAGCAGCCCGGCAATGCTGTGTATTTTTGTCACTTCCAGGCATTCTTTTAAAGTCATGGAGGGCAAAATAGAGGGTATCCGGCGGGCCAGCATTGTTTTTCCAGTACCAGGGGGGCCTGTTAAAATTAGATTATGCCCCCCGGCTGCGCCGATTTCCAGCGCCCTTTTCGCTGCGTTCTGTCCTTTAACATCCTTAAAATCGGGGGGTTCCCGTTCCCCCTCCCCCTGCAAAATTATTTCTGCATCAACTTCAACTTCCCTGATGGCTGTTTCACCTTTTAGATAGGCCGCCATTTCCTGCAGGCTGGCTATCCCTTTAATCGGCAGATCACCGACCAGGGCAGCTTCCAGGGCATTTTTCCCGGAAAGAAACAATTCCTTAAAACTGTTTTTCCCGTTTTCCCGCTGTTCCTTCAATGAAGCCGCTAAGGCCATCGCACCGGGAATATCCCTAATCTCACCGTCAAGGGAAAGTTCGCCGACAAAAACCTTGTCTTTTAAAGCGGCCACCGGTATCTGCCCGGTTGCTGCCAGAATGCCGACAGCAATCGCCAGGTCAAAAGCTGTACCGTCTTTTCTAAGATCTGCAGGCGCCAAGTTAACCGTAATACGTCGGCCCGGGAACTGAAAACCGCTATTTTTAATTGCCGCCCTGACCCTTTCCCGCGCTTCTTTTACAGAGGTCGCCGCCAGCCCTACCAGGTGAAAGTTGGGCAGGCCCCCTGTCACATCCGTTTCGACAAGGACAGGGTGTCCTTCCACACCGATCAGGGCACAGGTCGCAACTTTGGAAAGCAATCCTCTTCCCCTCTCTCAAAAGGCATTTTTAATCAGTTTTATCTTTTCAACATGGAAAACCTTGGCTGTAAAAAGAACGATAACAACATCAAAACGCACCGCCTGGTTTTGCCATCCTTTTTCCTTTAAATAAAAAGCAGCCAACTGCCTTAATTTTTTTTGTTTACGGTAACCGACGGATTCCTCTGCCCAGCCAGCAAAAGGAGTGGTGCCCGAACGCACTTCTACAAAAACCACTGTTTCCTGATCCCGGGCCACAATATCAATTTCACCCAAAAAACAGGTAAAATTTCTGGCAACAATCCTGTAATGTGCTGTTTCTTGTAAATACTGCCCAGCAATTTTTTCACCCAAAGCGCCCAGTTTCTGTTTGTACCCTGTTTTTCCCTTTTCCAAAATATTTGCTCCTTTTCAGAAACATTTAAAGGTTCGCCGGTGGATGGGGGTAGGTCCCAAAATTTGCAGGGCTTTTTTATGCTCCGGGGTGGGATAACCTTTATGGCGGGCAAAACCATAACCTGGATAGGCCTTTGCATAGGTCTGCATCAGCCTGTCCCTGGTCACTTTGGCAACAATGGAGGCAGCAGCAATCGAAAGACATACAGCATCACCGCCCGGCACAGCCTCCTGAGGCAGGTTCAAACAGGGTATGGAAAATCCGTCGCTGAGGACAAACCGGGGCCGGGGTTGCAGCTTCATCACCGCTATTTTCATCGCCTCTAAAGAAGCCCGGTAAATATTCAGCCTGTCGATCATAGTTGCATCTACTATGCCTACAGCCCAAGCCTCTGCCTGATGAGTAATTACCCCATAAAGCTTGTCCCTTAGCGCGGAAGAAAGCTGCTTGGAGTCGTTGATTCCTTCCCAACAGGGATTCCCGGCAGCGCCCAAGATTACCGCAGCCGCAACTACTGGCCCTGCCAAAGGCCCCCGGCCGGCTTCGTCCACCCCGGCTATCAAAGTATAGCCCTGCTTGCGCAGCGCCTCCTCCTTGATAACCAATTTATGTAAAAGCTCTTGGGCCCGGTGCCCGCTTTCCCTCTGTCGCAGGTATGCAAAAATCAGCCTTTGGACATTTTTGCGGCTATCATTGCACAGCGCTGCAATTTCTTCCGGCGGCAGCTTGTCTGCAGCGGTTAAATAATTTTTTATAGCCGCCGCCGTCCAGGAAGAAAAATCAATATTGGATGAGCTATTAAAGGTCTGCATAATCCTCGGGCTTTTCCAGGCTTAAAGGCCCGAGTACCCCCCTTCTGAAATCCCGTAAAATCATCTGGGCGGCCTTTTCCTGATCTATTTGGCCACCCCGTTTAATACAGCCCCGGGACAACCCGATCGCGAGCAACATAGCGGCGGCACCTTGCTCTTTTTCTGTTTCCCCCTGCAAATAATAATGCCCTAAAGTACGTGCTGTTTTTTCCTGCAGTAAAAACTGTGCCAACAGCCATTTTGCAGTGCTTACCGCATCCACAACCTTGGAATCCAGCGCCCCAATCACCGCCAAGGCAAAAGCCCCGGTGTTGTCCCGCCAGCGGGGGGGCAAAAGGCCGGGGGTATCCAGCATTTCCCAACCGCCCCGCATTTTAATCCACTGCGGTCCCCGAGTAATGCCTGCCCTTTCCCCCGTTTTAACAGCAAAACGTCGTGCCAGGCGGTTAATAAGCGTAGATTTGCCCACATTGGGAATTCCGACTGCCATCAACCGTATAGGACGCTTATATCTTAAATTCTGGGGGCGGCTGACTAGCAATATTTTTTCCATTTTTTTAAGGGCAAAGGCCTTTTTGGCATCAAAAGCTAAAACGGGCCATCCTTTCCCAGCCAAAATTTCTAGCCAGCGGCCCGTAATTTCTTTATCAGCCAAGTCGGCCTTATTCAAAACGACCAGCCTGTTTTTTTCACCTAACATCTTCTGCAACCGGTAATTTCTGCTCTTTAAAGGAAGCCGGGCGTCAAGCACCTCTAAAACCACATCAACAAACCGGATATATTCTTTCAACCTTATTTCTTCCCTGACCATAACCCACCTTTCAACCCTTTGCAAACCAGCATTTTTTTAAAGCAACCGGAATTCAAACAGCGGCCAAAAAACAAGGGAAGCTTTCCCCCGGATCTGTTTCAAAGAAACATACCCCACGGCAGGATCCCTGCTATCCATGCTGTCATTGCGGTTGTCCCCCATCACAAAGGCATGATCCAGGGGCACAACAGCCGGCCCAAAGTCAGGCACGTGTTCGCCATTTAAATAGGGTTCCTCCCAAACCTGGCCATTTATATAAAGCAGGTTGTTTTTAATTTCCAGAGCATCACCTTCCAGAGCGATAACCCTTTTAATAAAATCCCTGTGGGATGAATAATTAAAAACAACGATTTCCCCTTTTTGCGGTTTCCTAAAATAATAAACAGCTTTATTGACAATCAAGCGTTCGTAATTTTGCAGGGTGGGTGACATCGAGGTCCCTTCCACAATTGTCACCTGAAAGAAAAATACCCTGATGATAACAGCCAGAACTACAGCCAAAAGAATTGAATTTACCCATTCCTTTATTTCCCGGCGTATGGATTCAGCTGCCTCTGTTTCTTTTTGTCCTGGTTGTTCACTGTTCATTGCTTAAACGCGCTCCTTTTCACCTGTGCTAGAAAAGGACACCCCCGCCGGTAAAACATGCGGCTATCTTCTGCGTTCTTTGATACGGGCGGCCTTGCCCCGTAGTTTTCTTACATAATAAAGTTTGGCACGCCGCACCAGGCCTCTGCGAATCACTTCAACCTTTTCAATCTTTGGAGAATGCAGGGGAAAAACCCTTTCCACCCCTACGCCATAAGAAATACGCCGGACGGTAAAACTTTCCCCCAAGCCGGAGCCCCGCCGCTTAATTACAACTCCTTCAAAAATCTGTATCCTTTCCCTGGTCCCCTCCACAACCTTAAAGTGTACGCGCACTGTATCACCGGGGGAAAAATCGGGAACTTGTTCCTTTAAATATTCCTTTTCCAGTTGGTTAATCAATTCCATCATTCGCCACCCCTTTCAAGCATGATCAAAAGGCATGCTCCAGTTTTTAATCAGGAGCTTTGTCGTTATCTAAAACCTCATTATTTTGCAAAAGATCCGGCCGGAACTTCGCAGTGCGTGCCAGTGCTTCCCGGTGTCGCCACTGCCTGATATTTTCATGGTTTCCAGATAAAAGAATTTCCGGAACGGACATTCCCCTGAATTCCCGGGGACGTGTATACTGGGGGTATTCCAGAAGTCCATGAGCAAAAGATTCTTCTTGCAGAGATGATACATTTAAAACACCCGGCAAAAGGCGGACCAGGGCATCCACAAAAACCATCGCCGGTATTTCCCCGCCGGTAAGTACAAAATCCCCGATAGATATTTCTTCTTCAGCCAGGTGTAGATGCACCCTTTCGTCCACACCTTCATAATGACCACAGAGCAGGATTAAATGCTTTAAATTGCACAGCTCCAACAGTTTATCCTGGGTCAGCAGCCTGCCGCGCGGGGTAAACAACACAACCCTGCCTGCCAGGGTGGTATTTGCCCGGATTGTATCCACGGCCCTAAAAAATGGTTCCGGCTTCATAACCATGCCCGGCCCCCCGCCGTAAGGGTTATCGTCAACCTGACGGTGTCGATCAACACAGAAAGCACGCAGATCATGGATCCTGATTTCCACCAATCCCTTTTCCTGCGCACGCTTGACGATACTTTCTGTAAATACACCCTGAAAAAACCC
>JBMNNQ010000080.1:0-5631 GCA_050942615.1 Dethiobacteria bacterium
GGTAGTGGTGCATGGTGTTTTCAGCCTACCTATGAGGAATTGAAACTTCTATCAGTTCCCCTTCCCAAGATTTTCTCCACTGTTTTCAGCCTACCTATGAGGAATTGAAACCGGGGAAATTTCCAGCAATACTTCTTCCGGCACAGGGTTTTCAGCCTACCTATGAGGAATTGAAACAGTTCCCCCCAGCAGCAATCCCCTACATTATTTCCGTTTTCAGCCTACCTATGAGGAATTGAAACATTAAAGGGTCGTGAGCATTGATGCGGATGCGTCTGTGTTTTCAGCCTACCTATGAGGAATTGAAACAGTTCCCCCCAGCAGCAATCCCCTACATTATTTCCGTTTTCAGCCTACCTATGAGGAATTGAAACCGGACAGTAACGGCCAGCCTGCAAGCCAAGCCCTTAGTTTTCAGCCTACCTATGAGGAATTGAAACCGCCGGAACATAGTAAAACTCTTTTTCCTGGTGTTGTTTTCAGCCTACCTATGAGGAATTGAAACCCGGATAATATTGAGATGGTACGCTGGGCCGGAAAACAGTTTTCAGCCTACCTATGAGGAATTGAAACTCTCTTGTAATACCTTTTCAGCATCGCCAAACACTTGTTTTCAGCCTACCTATGAGGAATTGAAACTACATTGTTGGCTCCTTTCAGTTATATTTTCAGCCTGTTTTCAGCCTACCTATGAGGAATTGAAACCCACACCCGGCCACACTTTTCGCAATGCCAGATCAGGGTTTTCAGCCTACCTATGAGGAATTGAAACCAAAATTAAGTAAGGCCATAAAAGAGAAAACCGGGGTTTTCAGCCTACCTATGGGGAATTGAAACGTGTTCTCCTTCTTTTTTGGTTCCTAAAAGGTAGGCGTTTTCAGCCTACCTATGAGGAATTGAAACTAGCTTTCTGGCCCATTCCCTCCCGCTCGACTTCTCGTTTTCAGCCTACCTATGAGGAATTGAAACTTATAAGCCCGTCAAAATCTTCGTTTGGCCCTAACAGTTTTGTAAGCGTCAAAGAAACCCTCACATAGTATAGTGGTTTTAAAGATGGTACAATCACCATAAAAGCGGTTGAAAAAGTTGAAAAAGTAGGCTAACTTTTTCAACCTAAATAAGGTGGTTGTATGTTTACATAAAAAACCGCACATAGTACCCGCTGTGACAATGTCAAAAATAATACAGGTGCGGCAAGAGGGTTGAAGCCTAAAATATATTCTAGTGTTATAATAACGTTAACACAGAAAATTTTAGTGGAGGTAAAAAATGAGCTATAAGATTGAAGTAAAGGACCAACCTTCGTTGCCGGTGCTGGCTGTGCGCGTAAGAACGGCGGTTGATAAAATGCCGCAGGAATTGGATAAAATATTTAAGAAAATTATTCACTATTTAAATGAAATTGGTGAGGAACCTTCCAATACCTATTTTGCCGCCTATTATAATCTGGATATGGACAATCTTGATCTGGAGGTGGGCATTGTTGTTAATGAAATGTTGCCCGGGGAAGGAGATATTGTGGCTGGGGAAATTCCGGGGGGCAGGCAGGTATCAACTTTCTATAAAGGCCCCTATAAAGAGGCCAAGTCTTCCTTTGACACCATCAGGCAGTGGCTGGATGAAAATGGCTGTGTTTCAACGGGTGTAGTTTATGAATTTTATTACCATTCGCCTGTTAAATTACTGGAAAGTGAACTGATCACAAAAATTGTCTTTCCCATTGTTTCTACAGGTAGTCTGAATTAAAGTTAAACTGCCCAGAAAAGGTATTCCGGGCAGCAGGTTGCAGCAAACTATTTTAGCCCTTGGGGAAGTAAATTCATTTCAAGCAGGATGTTCCCGGATTTTTACCCTAGCGTGCCGAGGTAGAGGACAGGCAGGGGGGGAGGGTGCCCCGTACCCCTGTAATTCAATTTGTGGGCTTGCTTTATTTTGTTTCCAAAACAGCCGTGAAGGCTTCCTGGGGGATTACCACCCTGCCAACCTGTTTCATTTTTCTTTTACCTTCTTTCTGTTTTTCCAGCAGTTTCCTTTTGCGGGTTACGTCCCCGCCGTAAAGTTTTTCCGTAACGTTTTTGCGCAGGGCCTTGATGGTTTCCCTGGCGATAACCTTATTTTCAACCGCTGCCTGTACGGGGACATCAAACAGCTGCCGGGGAATAATTTTTCTCAATTTTTCTACCATTTCCCTACCGCGGGGATAAGCTTTGTCACGGTGGATGATAAATGAAAGGGCATCCACCTTTTCAGTGTTTACCAGGATATCCACCAAAACAAGGTTTGATTCCTTATAGCCGTGCAGAGTGTAATCCAGGGAGGCATAGCCCCGGGTGCGCGATTTTAACAGATCAAAAAAATCATAGATGATTTCTGCCAAGGGAAGCAGATAGGAAAGTTTTACCCGCCCCGACTCTAAATATTCCATATTTTTAAAGTCCCCTCTTTTTTCCTGACAAAGTTCCATAACCGGCCCCACATAATCTTCAGGCAAAAAAATTGAAGCCTCGACATAGGGTTCTTCAATTGTGGTTCTTTCTTCTGCAGGCGGCAAAAGGGCCGGGTTGTCCAGTTCTACTATGCGGCCGTCTTTTTTATGAATTTTATAAACTACACTGGGGGCTGAAATGATCAGGTCCAGGCCATATTCCCTTTCCAGCCTTTCCCTGATAATATCCATATGCAGCAGCCCTAAAAATCCGCAGCGAAAACCGAGGCCCAGGGCTGTGGATTTTTCCGGTTCATAGGTGAGGGCTGAATCGTTAAGTTTCAGCCTTTCCATCGCTTCCCGCAGCGGCACAAAATCGTTGTTGTCCTGGGGGAAAAGGCCGCAAAAGACCATCGGTACGGCCCGGCGGTAGCCCGGCAGGGGTTTTGCTGACGGGTTGGCCGCCGCGGTGATGGTGTCACCCACCCGGGCATCTTCGACATTTTTTATGGCGGCAATCAGGTAGCCCACCTCGCCGGCGGTCAGGCCGGTAAAGGGTTCCCTATTTGGCCTGAAAACACCTGTTTCTACGACTTCAAAAACTTTGCCGGTACTCATCAGCTTAATTTTTTCACCTTTTTGCACACGGCCTTCAACAATGCGGATGTAGGCGATGACGCCGCGGTAAGTATCATAATGGGAATCAAAAATTAAAGCCTTTAAAGGTGCTGCAGCAGCTTCCCAGTCAGGCGCGGGTATTTTCTGAACAACGGCTTCCAGGACTTCTTCAATCCCCAAACCTTCCTTGGCTGAAATCTGCAAGGCCTCCTGGGGATCTACGCCGGGTATCCCTGCTAACTCCTTCTTAATGCGTTCTGGAGCGGCGTTTTTCAGATCAATTTTGTTAATTACGGGAATAATTTTCAGGTTTTGTTCCAGGGCCAAGTAGGTATTGGCCAAGGTTTGGGCTTCGATGCCCTGCACAGCGTCGACGATGAGGATGGCGCCTTCACAAGCGGCCAGGCTTCTTGACACTTCATAGCTGAAATCTACATGCCCGGGGGTGTCGATTAAGTTTAAAATATATTTCTCCCCGTCCCGGGCCCGGTATTCCAGCCGTACGGCCTGCAGCTTGATTGTAATACCCCGTTCTTTTTCCAGGTCCATCTGATCCAGAACCTGTTCTGTCATTTGCCTGGCAGAAAGGGTTCCCGTTTTTTCCAAGAGCCGATCTGCCAAGGTGGACTTGCCATGGTCGATATGAGCAATAATACAAAAATTTCTGATGTTTTGTGGTTTCAGTTTACCTCAGACCTCCGTTTAACACTGCAAAATCTTATAAAAATCAAGTAAAATTATATCACCCACAGTGCATTATGGCAAATTTGTCTATTTATCAACCCAGCAGGGCGGGCTCTAAGGGAGTGCCTCAGGTAACACCTGTGTCTATGCGTAAGCGTGTTGGTTTAATAAATTGAAAAAATGTGTATAGCGGGCCGGCCTTTGGATAGCTGGTGGGAATAGCTAAAAATAAAAGCGGGGCTGAGCCGGAAAAACTTTAAAGGATGCGTGTTTCCTAAGGGATGCCCGGTGCGGGGTAGGGCAGGCGCAGGTCGCGGCAGATGACGTTGATCACTGCCGGTCCGTTTGCAGCCAGGGTTTGGGAAAAAATATCTTCCAGATCAGCCGGGTTTTCCAATTTAAAGCCCCGGGCGCCGCAGGCCTGGGCATAAAGGTGGTAGTCTACAGCGGGGATCTCCAAACCCAGTGGGGATAATTGTTGGTCTATGGTTTTGTCTTTTTCCAAACCGTACAGCTGGTTGTTGATGATTATCACCACAAGCGGCAGCTTATATTTTACAGCGGTAACCAGCTCCCCCATTGACATTAAAAATCCCCCGTCACCAACAAGGGCTACTACCTGTTTGTCCGGATAAAGCAGTTTTGCGCCTACAGCCGCCGGTAATGCAGAGCCCATGTTCCGCCAGCGTGATGACAATAGAATGCGCTGGTTTTCGGCCTGGAAACCGCGGTCAAACCAATGCATAAAAGCGCCGATATCCAAGGTGATAATTGCATCCGGGGCTATTAGCGTTGCTAAGTCAGCTGCCAGGCGGGCCGGGGAAAGAGGTTGGCGATCGTCTTTTCGATCTGCGTCAATAATTTCGTTCCACTGGCTTTTAACAGCCTGCCGCCGTTCCAGCCAGCTTTGGTCGGGTTTATAGTCCTGCAGGGCCCCGGTCAGGGTTTTCAGGATGTGGGCCAAGTCCCCGACCAGGGAATTCCAAAGGTAGCGATCGTCAACACGGGAAACCTCTGCTTCCAACTGGATCACCGGCACGGTCGGCAAAAAAACGTCCTCATAGGATGCGTCGCCTAGAAGCAAAATGCAGTCAGTTTCAGTGATCAGCGGCGGAACCCAGCCCTGACCGATGCCGCCTAAGACAGCCGGCAGGCTGTCTGCAATTATTCCTTTGGCTTCCTGGGCAATGATTACAGCCGGTTGCCATCTGTCGATGAGGTGTGTCACCTCCGGCAAAGCTGTTTGCGCTGCCTGCCCGATGACCAGAAGCGGGCGGCGGGACTGCTGCATTAAAGCTGTGACATGGTTTTGGTCACCTGTGAAAAAACCTTGTTTTTTTGTTTTTAACAGTGCCGGCTGTGGCCCGGGGGCAGCGTCTACGGGGGTACTCCAAAGCTCCTCTGGCACAGACAGGTGGGTCACTGTTTTTTGTTGCAGTGCCTGTGACATGGCTCGCACTAAGAGCCGCAACCCGGTGGGGGCATGCACGACCAGTTCTGAGGAAGCGGCAAAATTACACATTAGCTGCTGCTGGTTAAAGTATTGTTTGACCGGGGTGCCAATTTTTTTGGTGCCCGTCTGGCCGGTCAGGGCCAGCACCGGCGCGCCGTCCATAAAGGCATCCGCTAACCCGCTCAGCAGGTGCACAGTGCCGGCGGCGCTGGCGATACAAACCCCTAGTTCTCCTGTCAGTTTGGCCTGGTAGGAAGCCATAAAAGCAGCCCCGTTTTCATTTGCAGTCCCAATGTAGCGGATCCCCTTTTCATGGGCCAAAGCAGACAACAACGGCAGCAGATCATCGCCGGTGACCCCAAAAATATATTTAACACCCCAGGCAGTCAGCTGGCGCAATAAAGCTGTGGCGAATGTTTGTTTTGGTATAGTTCCCGCCTCCCGTTCTTGT
>JBMNNQ010000011.1:0-27479 GCA_050942615.1 Dethiobacteria bacterium
GGTTATAATAACCAATTTCTTCAACAAACCGGCCATTGCGGGGGGAAGCGGAATCGGCAACAACTATACGGTAAAAAGGCTTTTTTTTCGCCCCCATTCTTTTCAAGCGAATACGTACGGACAATCCTGATAACACCTCCTTTTATATACTATTAAACTATATTTTTGTCTAAAAGGGAAATAAACCCTTGGGTTTTCTTGTTTTCCCCTTTTCCAGGGAACTGAACTGTTTGAGTACTTTTTTCATCTGTCCAAACTGTTTAATAAGCCGGTTAACATCCTGCACGGTAGTCCCACTTCCCGACGAAATGCGGCGCCTCCTGCTGCTGTTGATTATTTCCGGCCGCAAACGTTCTTCCCGGGTCATGGAGTTGATGACGGCTTCGACCTTGGTTATCTGTTTGTCACTTAAAGATAAATTTTTTAACTGTTTGTTCGCCCTGTTGAAACCGGGAACCATCTCCAACAAGTTTTCCAGGGGCCCCATTTGTTTGATCTGCTGCAGTTGATCCAAAAAGTCTTCCAGCGTTAAGGCCTGGCTCCTGATTTTTTTCTCCAGAGCCATGCTTTTTTCTTCATCAACTACCTGCTGCGCCTTTTCAATCAGGGTCAGGACATCGCCCATTCCCAAGATGCGGGAAGCCATTCTATCAGGGTGGAAAGGCTCAAAGGCTTCAACCTTTTCTCCAACACCAACAAATTTAATCGGGCATTCTGTAACGGCTTTTACGGAAAGGGCCGCTCCACCCCTGGTATCACCGTCCAACTTGGTCAAAACGACCCCGGTCAGACCCAGCTTTTGGTGAAAGGCTGCTGCCACATTAACAGCATCCTGACCGGTCATCGCGTCAACCACCAAAAGTATTTCCCCGGGATCCAGCTTTTTTTTCAGGTTGCCCAATTCTGCCATCAATTCAGCGTCAAGATGCAGCCTGCCGGCCGTGTCCAGGATCACATAGTCGTTTCCTTCCCGGGCCGCCTCTTTCAAAGCCTCCAAACCAATTTTAACCGGATCGTCCTTGCCCCGGCTGAAAACAGCAACCCCTATTTCCTCCCCCAAAATTTCCAGCTGTTTAATCGCTGCCGGACGGTAAACGTCAGCAGCTACAAGCAGGGGTTTATGGTTGGTTTTTTTCAGGTGCAAGGCTAATTTAGCTGCGGTGGTCGTTTTACCAGAACCCTGCAACCCGGTCAACATAATAACCTGCGGCTTACCGCCGTCAACCGGAACAAGCTTGCTTTGCTTTTCCCCCATCAAACCGGCTAAATCTTCATGCACAATTTTAACTACCTGCTGGCCGGGCGTAATGCTTTTTAAAACTTCCGCCCCCAAAGCCCTTTCCCGGATAGAGGAAACAAAATCCCTGACCACTTTATAGTTGACATCTGCCTCCAACAAAGCAAGGCGGATCTCCCGCAAAGCTAAATCAACATCTTTTTCGCCGAGCTTGCCTTTTCCTTTTAATTTGCGAAAAACTCCCTGTAATTTTTCGGCCAGTGTACTGAACAATGTTGCTTCCCGGCAGGAAATAACCGGGTTTACCTCCCTTAAGTTGAACTATTTTTACCTGGACTGCACTTCCCTAACATTTATACACCATTCCGGCACCAAAGTAAATACCCATTCCCCCACGACAAGCCCGTTCACGCTAAGCCAGCAGGGCTTCCACAAATTCTGCTGCGTGAAATACTTCCAGGTCTTCTTTCTTTTCCCCCACACCGATCAGTTTCAAGGGGATATCCGTCCTGTCCTTGATGGCAACAACAATTCCACCCCGCGCTGTACCGTCTAATTTGGTCAAGATCAAGCCGGAAACAGGCACAGCCTCCTGAAAATATTTAGCCTGGGATAAGCCATTTTGCCCGGTAGTGGCATCCAAAACCAACAGCGTTTCATGGGGGGCAGAAGGCAATAGTTTTTGAATTACCCGGAATATTTTTTTAATCTCCTCCAACAGATTTGCTTTGGTGTGCAGGCGCCCGGCAGTATCGCAAATTAGCAGATCGGCTTGCCTTGCCAGGGCTGCATTCATGGCATCATAGATCACTGCAGAAGGATCGCCGCCGCTTTGATGTTTAATCACACCGGCACCAACAACCCGTGACCATTCATCAAGCTGTTCAATGGCCGCCGCCCGAAAAGTATCGCCCGCAGCGAGCAAAACCTTTTTTCCTTCCTGGACAGAGCGGTGGGCAATTTTGGCAATAGCAGTTGTTTTGCCCACCCCGTTGACCCCCAAAATCAGGTAGACAGTCGGAGGGGAGGCAGCAAGAGACAGCGCGGTTTGCTGGTTGCTTGCCAGCATTTCCACCAGCTGCCTTTTCAACAGCTCCCGGGCCGCAGAACGTTCCCTGATTTTTTCCACCCCTAGACGTTCCCTGTGCAGTTCAACAATTTTCATGGTTGTTTCCACACCAACATCGGCAGAAATCAAGATTTCCTCCAGCTCGTCAAAAAATTCCTGGTTTATTTCCCGGCCGCCAAAAAGATTTTCAAATTTGTTTTTAAAGGCATCCCTGGTTTTACCCAGTCCTTTTTTAATTCTTGCCAGCATACCTTTTTTCTCACCCCACTTTTTCTACCAGATTTAAAGAAACAACTTTGGAAACCCCTTGTTCCTCCATGGTGACCCCGTACAGAAAATCAGCCTCTTCCATGGTCCGGCGACGGTGTGTAATCATAATAAATTGTGTATCCCCAGTGTACTTTCTTAAAAAGTTGATAAATTTTGCCAGGTTGCTTTCGTCCAAGGAAGACTCAATTTCATCCAGGATACAAAAGGGAACCGGCTTGTGTTTTAATAAAGCAAAGAGCAGCGCTACTGCAGTCAAGGCTTTTTCGCCACCGGAAAGCAGGGAGATATTCTGCATCTTTTTCCCCGGTGGCTGGGCATTTATTTCTATTTCGGCAGCTAAAATATTTTCAGGATCTGACGGCTTTAAAAAAGCCTGCCCCCCGTTGAAAAGTTTTATAAAAACATCCGCAAAATGATCGCCGATACTTTGTAAAGCCTGCAAAAATTGTTCCTTCATATATTCATCCAGTTCGGCAATCAATTTTTGCATCCCCTTTTCACCTGCCAGCAAATCCGCGCGCTGTTTAGCAAGAAATTTAATGCGTTTTTGCAGTTGTGCATATTCTTCAACTGCCCCCGGGTTTACCATCCCCAGCCTGGCCAGTTCCTTTTCCACAAACTTCTTTTCCCGCAGCAGTTTTTCTTCCGGTATAACGGCCTCTTCCGGCGGCAAAACATCTTTTTCCGGGTTAAGCATAAACTTTTCACGCAGGTTTTCCTTTAAATACCTGCCCGCCTCTTCCAGCCTGATCTGTTCCGCATCCAGCCCCCGGGCACGCCGTTCATATTTTTCCAGCAATTTTTTTTCCTGACCAAGGATCTGGCCCAGCTCTTCTTTTTCCCGGTGGCATAGCTGCAAAATTTCCTGCTGCTGTGCCCCGCGTTCCTTAAGTTCTTGTAGGACCCGTTTATCACTTTCCAAAGTGTTTTGAAATTCACTTTCCTTGGCGCCGATTCCCTGCAGTTTTTCCCGCAACGCAGCCCCTTCCCGTTCCAGGCTAACGATCAACTCCTGCAGGTGTTCCTTTTCCCGCATTTGTTTCAAAACAACTTCCTGCAAGGCACTCTCTTTTTCCTGCAAGGCAGCAAATCTGATCCTGACTTCTACTAATTCCTGTTCCACTTTGTTAAACTGTTCTTCAGAGGCATGCACCTTGCTGCTGGTATTTTCCAGCTCAACTTTTAATGCTGCCAAGGAATCTTTTAAAGCCGTATACTCCTTTTTTGTAGCGCTTTCTTCTGTAACAAACTTACGGTATTGGGTCCAAAGTATATTTTTGTCCTGCTTTAGCGTCGCATATTCTTTGTCCACCCTGTTTTTTTCCGCTGCAGTGCTTTGCAGGGCGCTGTTTACCTTTATTATTTCTTCCGCCAAGTCTCTCATTTTTTGATTTGTTTCTGCCAAAAGCCTGGTAAAATCCCCGAGGTTACCTGCAAGCGCCTGCAAATCCCCAATTTGCTGTTCTGTTTGCTTTTTAAGTGCTATAATGTCCTTTTCCAGTTCCTTTAATTCCCTTTTACGCTCTAGAAAACCGCTGCGTTCCTTAGGTTGGTAGCCACCGGAAATGGCACCCCCGGGGGTAATCATTTCCCCGTCCAGGGTCACTATTCTCCAGCCGGCCCTGTTGTTACGGGCCAGCTTAAGAGCGGCCTCCAAGCTGCCGGTTACCAAAATATAGCCCAACAAATAGTCTACTGCTTTTTTACAATGGGGTGCAGCTTCAACCAATTCTGAAGCAACCCCCAGAAAATCCCTGTCTGTAAGCCCCGGCGCCTTCCTGGCGGTCACCCGTAGGAGATCGAGCGGCAAAAATGTGGCCTTGCCTGCTTTATTTATCTTTAAATATTCAATTGCTTCCCGTGCAGAAACATCATTATCCACAATAATAAATTGTAGTTTTGCACCCAGGGCTACTTCGATTGCTTTTTCCAATTCCGCAGGCACATTAATCAGCTTGGCGGCCGGCCCTAAAATTCCTGAAAGAACATTATTTGTCGCAGCCTGCATAATCGCCCGTACACCCCCGGAATAAAGGCTGAAATATTCTTCACCCTCCCGCAGGTATTTTAAGCGGGCACTTTTTATTTGCTGCTCTTTTTCCATTCTTTGGAGACGCTCTTTCAGCTCTTTCTCTTGCAGACGAAGATCTGCACATCGTTGTTCCCCCAACCGGCAATCTTGATCCAAGTCGGCCTGCTCACCTTTAATTTTTTCCAGGGAGGCCTGCAATTCATTTTCCGTTTGTTGCAGAACTTCCAGGGAACCCTTTTTTTGTTCTGCCTGCTTTTGCACATTTTCCAGGCCGGCACATAGTTCAAGGCCACGTCGGCTATAATTTTTCAACTGCTGCTGCAAGGTAACCACTCGTAAATCCTTTTCTGCCCGGCGAGCCCGCAACTCCTTTAAACAGGCCGGCTCCCGCCTCTCCTGCAAAGCCTCTAGTTCAGCCTGAAAAGCAGCTGCTTTTCTTCCCAGCTGCTCCTGTTCCCGGCGGATATTCAGCAGCTCTTCCCGGTCGCTTTGCAAGGTCCTTTCCAGACCGGCCAGCCGCCCCTTCACTTCCTGGCAGGCCGTTACCTTTGCCGCACTATTTTCCTGTATATGTTTTTTCTGTTCCCACATTAAATTTAAGCTGTTCTGCAACTGTGCGCCGGTTCTTTCTTTTTCCCGGCAAAGTTCCCTGCTTTCTTCTAAATTTTGGGTGGCCCTGTTTTCCCGGGCTGCAATGAACCGCTCTTCTTCATAAAGCTTTGCCAGTTTATTTTTCTGTTCTGTCAGATGAATGTGGTTTTTTTGCCGGTCATCTTCAATTTTTTGCAGCTGAAACACCTTTGCACCCCAACGTTGCAAGAGGATTTTCTTTTCCAGGCTTTGCAGCCTACTGTAAAGGGCCTTATATTCCCGGGCCCGGGCAGCCGCCTTGGAAAACGTTACACTCTGGCCCTCCAACTCGGCAAACAGATCTGTAATCCTTAACAGGTTTCCCTTCATTTCCTCTAGCTTTAAGCCGGTTTCCTTTTTTCTCTGTTTGTATTTATGAATCCCGGCCGCCTCTGCAAAAAGTTCCCTGCGCTCTTCCGGCCGGGCATTAATCAGCCGTTCCACCCGGCCCTGCCCGATCAGCGAATAAGTTTCTGTGCCGATCCCGGTATCCAGAAACAGCTCGGTAATATCCTTCAGGCGGCAGGAATTTTTATTTAAAAAATATTCACCCTCCCCCGAACGGTAGAGCCTCCTGGTAACAGCCACTTCCTGGTATTCAAGCGGCAGACACCGATCTGCCCTGTCAAAGGTAAGTGTTACCTCTGCAAAATTTAACGCCTTACGGTGGGCCGTGCCATTAAAAATAAAATCGTTCATCCGGCCACCCCGTAACAACTTTACACTTTGCTCACCAAGGGCCCAACGTACTGCATCCAGCAGGTTACTTTTTCCACACCCGTTGGGCCCTACCACAGCAGTAATGCCCGGGGAAAAGTTTAGAACAGTCTTTTCCGGAAAAGACTTAAAACCGGTTACCTCCAGGGATTTCAAATACACGCCGTTCACCTTCAATATAAAACTAGGAAAAAGATATAATGCCTGTCATCAAGTTAATTTCCCATTTTCAGGACACACAGAAATTCTTAAAAGAAAACCTGCCCGGAAGAGCAGGTTTAGGCCAAATATTTTCTTAACGCGGTTCTACAATGAATTTAATAGCCGTTCTCTCTTCCTGTTCGATAGTGATTTCTACAAAAGCGGGAATAGCAACCAGGTCTATACCGTTGGGCGCGACGTAACCCCGGGTAATGGCAATCGCTTTAATCGCCTGATTGACTGCACCAGCCCCCACAGCCTGTATCTCTGCCATACCTTTTTCCCTGATCACAGCCGCCAAAGCTCCCGCAACAGATTTGGGTTTGGATTGAGCGGATACTTTGAGCAATTCCATAAATGGTAGTGCCTCCTTTGCCCCTTTTATTCTGTATCAATCTTCTAATTCGTTCTAATGACAATATTTTCCTGCAACTTTGTGAAAAAACTATTTTTTAATATACTGCGATCCCCAGGCGGCTCTGGCTGCTGACTGTTCTGCTTTTTTTTTACTTTTACCTTCCCCCCTCCCGACAACCCGGTTACCAATTTTAACCACTGCTTTAAAATTACGATCATGGGAAGGGCCGCTTTCTGCAGTAATTTCATAAACAGGCGGTCTCCCCTGCCGGGACTGACAAATTTCCTGCAACATGGTTTTGTAGTCCAAAAGAGGTTTTTCGCCCTGTTTAATCGCTTCCAAAAGCGGTTCAAAAAGCATGATAATTAAAGGTTTGGCAACCGCATAACCCTGATCAATAAACAAAGCGCCCACTAGCGCCTCCAAGGCACTGGCCAGTAACGATGGTTTTTCGGCACCGCCACTAAAAAGCTCGCCTCTACCCAATTGTATATACTCCCCTAAATTTATACCATGGGCAATTTGTGCCAGTGATTTTTCGTTAACAGTATTATGTCGCATCAGGGTGAGCTTCCCCTCCGGATACGAAGGAAAAACCCTAAAAAAATATTCTGAAATCACAAGTTCCAAAACGGCATCTCCAAGATATTCCAAACGTTCATTACTTTGGATGCCTGTTTCATGGGCAAAGGAGGAATGCGTTAACGATTCCCGGAAAAGCTCAATGTTGTCTGCCGGCCAGCGAAGTTGTGCCAACAGCTGTTCACATTTTTTAAAAATATCGTCTCAAGCCTCCTTCTGGAAACCAACCCTCTTAACTACCAGACAGGCATTTGTACCCCCAAAACCAAAGGAATTGGACATCGCCACGTCCAATTCCCCGGCAACGGCCTTATTGGGGACATAATTCAAATCACAGTCGGGATCCGGGTATTCATAGTTAACCGTCGGGGGAATGACACCATGCTGCATACTTAAAAGGGTTGCCGCCATTTCCACGCCTCCGGCTGCTCCCAAAAGGTGCCCGATCATCGACTTGGTAGAACTGACAGGCAGCTGATAGGCATATTCCCCGAAAAGTTCTTTGATCGCCAATGTTTCTATTTTATCATTATATTCTGTGGATGTACCGTGGGCATTGATATAATCCACCGCAGACGGTTTGAGCCCGGCGTTGACCAGGGCCCTGTCCATACACAGGTAGGCTCCCCGCCCTGCAGGATCCGGCGCTGTAACATGGTAGCCATCGCCGGACGTGCCATAACCGGCAATTTCAGCATAAATAGCAGCATTCCGCGCCCGGGCATGCTGCATTGTTTCCAAAATCAAAACCCCTGCCCCTTCCCCCATCACAAAACCATCACGCTTTAAGTCAAACGGGCGGGAGGCCTTGTCAGGCTGTTCATTACGCGTGGACATGGCCCGGGCAGCGCAAAAGCCGGCAAAAGCAATAGAGGTCACCGGCGCTTCCGCACCCCCGGCAATCATCACTTCGGCCTCTCCCCTTTGCAAAATCCGGAAGGCTTCGCCAATAGCATGCGTCCCACTGGCACAGGCGGTGACAGTGGTTAAATTGGGGCCCTGCAGCCCATGGGCAATAGAAATATAGCCGGAAGCCATGTTGGCAATCAGCATCGGCACCAAAAACGGACTGACCCGGCGGGGCCCTTTTTCCAAAAGAATTTTAAATTGTTTTTCAATTGTATCCAACCCGCCGATGCCGGAACCGATTATTACACCGGTTTTTTCCTTGTTTTCTTTTTGCAGATCAAGTTCAGCATCTGCGATGGCCATCTGTGCCGCTGCGTAGGCAAACTGGGTAAAACGATCAGTTTTTTTGACATCCCTTTTTTCCATGTGCAGGCGGGGCTCAAAATCTTCAATTGTTGCTGCAATATAGGTGGAAAAACCCTGAAAATGCCGGACTGTCTTGACACCGTTTTGGCCTTTTATCAGGTTTTCCCAAAATTCTTCTTTACCGCTGCCGATCGGTGTAACAACACCGATGCCTGTAATCACAACCCTGTTGCCATCCACAAATTTCACCTCGTAAGACATCTCTTACCCAATTTTAAGCCCTGCAAAAAGCAGGGCCGGCTTGAATAATCAGGTAAACTAGACATGCTCTTCTATGTAATTGATAATATCTGCAACTGTCTTGATATTTTCCACAGTTTCGTCAGATATTTCAAAATCAAATTCCTCTTCCAAAGCCATGACCAATTCCACAACGTCAAGCGAATCAGCATCCAAATCCTCAAAAGTGGTTTTGGGAGTGACTTTATCTTCATCAACATCTAACTGCTCAACGATTAACGTCTTTACCTTGTCAAAAACATCCACCCGCGCTCACCTCCCCTCCTGTACCCTGCGACGTCAAATAATATTTATAAGGATAATCCTCCGTCAACAACAATCACTGCACCTGTAATATAGTGTGCACCCCGGGCTAAAAACAAGACCGCCTCGGCAACCTCCTCGGGTTTGCCAAATCTTTGCAGGGCAATATGGGGTAAAACGGTTTCCTTCAATTTTTGGGGCAAGTCTGTGGTCATATCTGTTTCAATCATGCCGGGTGCCACAGCATTAACTGTAACCCCTCTTTTGCCCATCTCCTTGGCCAGCGATTTGGTAAAGGCAATTATACCGGCTTTAGCGGCAGCATAATTGGTCTGTCCACTGTTACCGGTGATACCGGCCACAGAAGAAATATTTATAATCCTGCCGCCGCTTTTCTGCTTCAAAAAGGGCCTTAAAACGGCTTTGCAACAATTAAAAACCCCTTTAAGATTAGTATCCACCACTGTTTCCCAATCTTCTAATTTCATCAGGGCAAGCAAATTGTCGCGGCGGATGCCAGCATTATTTATAAGTATATCAATTCTGCCAAAATTAGCAAGCACAGCCCCCATCATCTTTTCACATGCCTCCGGCAAGGTAACATCCGCCTGGCAAAGCAGGCCCTTGCCCCCCCGGCTTTCAACCTCGCGCAAAACCTCTGCCGCGGCCTTTTCCTGCCGGTGATAATTAATGGCTACAGCTGCACCAGCCCGGGCCAAAGCGAGCACGATGGCCCTGCCGATGCCCCTGGAGCCGCCTGTAACCAAGGCTACTTTTCCCTGCAGGCTCAAGCTTGCACCTCCTCCCAAAATTTCAACATTCTTGCCAATGTAGAGCAGTCCTCAACATGGATGGCCCTGGCATCGGGAGAAATTTTTCTCATAAACCCTGTTAAAACCCGCCCCGGGCCAACTTCAATGAAAAAATCATAGCCGTCCTTTAACAGCAGACGCATGGAATCCTCCCATAAAACCGGGCTATAGGATTGTTCCAGCAGCGACTCCTTTATTTCTGCCGGTTCTCTTAAATAGCCGGCTGTAGTATTGGCCACAAAGGAAATTTCCGGTTTTTTTATTATTACATCTTTTAAAAGCAAGGCCATTTTCTCCCTGACCGGCAGCAGCAACCGGCAATGAAAGGGCACGCTGACAGAAAGCATAATCCCCCGGCCGCCGCTGTCTTTTGCCAGACGACAAACTTCTGTAACTGCTTCCGTATAACCGGCAACCACTATTTGCCCCGGGCAGTTATAATTTGCCGGTTCTACATGTCCCCGGGGCAGGCTTTTCCTGCACAGTGCGGCAACCTGATCAGCATCCAGGCCTAAAACAGCTGCCATCCCGCCTTTGCCGGCAGGCACAATTTCCTGCATATACCGGGCCCTCTTCCGGACAATATGCAGGGCATCTCCAAACTTTAGGGAGCCGGCGCAAACGAGTGCACTATACTCACCCAAGCTTAAACCCGCTGCGGCGGCAGGCTGCAGGCCTTTTTCTTGTAAAACAGCTAAAACAGCCGTGCTCGTGGTTAAAACCGCCGGCTGTGTAATTTCTGTTTTACGCAATTCATCTTTATTGCCTGCAAAAATTACCCGGCTAAGCCCAAAGCCCAACACCTCATCTGCCTCCTGAAAAACTGCCCTGGCTGCAGGGTACCGTGCAGCAAGATCTTTACCCATACCGATATACTGTGCACCCTGGCCGGGAAAAAGAAAGGCACACTTAGCCATACTTCACCCCTCCCCTACCAATGCAATACAGCTGCTCCCCAGGTTAACCCGGCGCCAAATGAAACCAGCGCCAAAAGATCACCTTCTTTGATTTTCCCTTGTTCCATCGCTTCATCCAATAGTACCGGGATGGAAGCCGAAGATGTATTGCCATAACGGTGGATATTCACCAACACCTGTTCAGGCTTTAGCCCCAACCTTTTTAGCGCGAAATTAATAATCCGCCGGTTGGCCTGGTGGGGTAACAGGTAGTCTAAGTCAGCGGCGGTTTTATCACACATTTTTAAAACCTGCAGGGTGGAATCAACCATCATATTTACTGCAAACTTGAAAATTTCCGGGCCGTTCATCTTGATATAATGCCGGCGTTCCTTAACGGTCCGCAGGCTTGCCGGTGAATTGCTGCCCCCGGAGGGAACATATAGCAGCCCGGCCTTATGGCCGTCTGAAAATATTTTACTGGCCAGCAATCCGCGCCCGGGTTCAACATTTGTCATCACCACTGCACCTGCACCATCACCAAAAAGTACACAGGTATTACGATCCTGCCAATCTACAAACGGTGAAAGGATATCCACGCCCACCAGCAGAACATTTTTGACAGACCCTGCTTTAAGATACTGTTCCGCCACATTTAGCCCAAAAAGGAAACCCGTACATCCGGCAGCCAAATCAAAAGCAGCAGCATTATACGCCTGGAGATTGGCCTGAACCAGGCAGGCTGCAGAAGGCATCTGCTGATCGGGGGTGACTGTAGCAACAATTAACAAATCTATTTCTTCAGGCCTTAAAGCAGCCCTTTCCAAGGCAATTTTTGAAGCTATGGTCGCCAGCCCGGAACAAGTTTCATTGCCGCTGACAATCCGTCTTTCCTTGATTCCAGTCCTGGAAGTAATCCATTGATCGCTGGTTTCCACAACTATTTCCAGATCCTGATTTGAAACATGACCTACAGGCAAAGCCCTTCCTGTTGAAACAATCCCCACTGCTCTGCGGGATACCATGACAACTCTCCTCATCATCTAGTTTTCTTGGATTTTTGTTGCAGAGCCTCCTCTATTTTTTGGTTGGTATTTTTACTGATAAACGGGCAAACCTGTTTCAGTATAGCCTGCGTGATCGCTTTTTCTTTGGAAGAACCATGGCATTTAAAACAAACGCCTTTAACACCGATTAACAAGCCCCCGCCATGTTCTGATTCGTCAAGCGTGGCCCGAATTTTTTGAATGGCAGGTTGAAACATATCCAGGGCAGCCCGGGCCTGCAGGTTTTTGCTTATTTCCTGGTACAAAAAGGCAATAAGATCCCTGGACATACCTTCAATTGTTTTTAAAAGCACATTTCCTGTAAAGCCGTCGCAAACCAGAACATCTGTTTTATTCTGAAAAATTTCATTGGCCTCCATGTTGCCAATAAAATTATTGATATTTTCCTTAATAATTTTGTAGGCACTTTTTACCTGGAGGTTGCCTTTGCCCTCCTCACTGCCAATATTTAACAATGCAACCCGGGGGTGATCCTTCCCCAGCACCTCCCGGGCATAAATCTGACCCATCAGCGCATAATGCCATAACTGTTCAGGCTTGGCATCCATATTGGCCCCCACATCCAGCAAGACCATGCCGGTACCATCCAGTCCGGGGACAACCGTCAGCAAAGCCGGGCGCTTGATACCGCTGATTCTTTCCAGAAAAAGCAGCCCGCCGCCCATTAAAGCACCTGTATTCCCGGCGCTAAGCACAGCATCGGCTTCACCCCGACGCACCAGCTGCATCGCCATAATCAAAGAAGAATTTGGCTTGGAACGGAGAGCCAGACCGGGGTCTTCATCATTGCCGATAACCTCTTCAGTATGGATTATTTTTATGCGGGGGGAACTGAGTTTTTCGCCGATACTCTGGTGGATAGCTTCTGCAGAACCAACAAGGGAGACCCGCAGATCCTCCTTTTTACTGACCGCACCAAGGACCCCCTTGACTACTTCAACAGGCGCATGGTCACCCCCCATAGCATCAACAGCCACGTGTAACATAAACCTCCCACTCCCTCAAAGCCAAAATGTTCACAAAAAAATATCCCCGGCTATCTGCCCAGGGGATAACCCGGTATTGGCGAAAAACACCCCCTATTTAACCTTCACCGCTTCCCTTCCTTTGTAATACCCGCAGTGGGGACAAACGCGATGCGGCAATTTAATCTCCTGGCATTGCGGGCATCTGGTCAAACCCGGTAGCTCTATCTTCCAATTTGCCCTGCGCTTATCCCTTTTGGACTTGGAAACCTTTCCTCTTGGTACTGCCAAATTAAACGCCTCCCTAAAAGTTTCAAACTAAAGTTTATCCTTGATTTTTTGCAAGGCTGCCCAGCGCGGATCAACTCTATCCTGCTGACAACTGCATTGTTCCTTGTTTCTATCAACCCCGCACACCGGGCAAAGTCCTTGGCAATCCTCCCTGCATAAAATCTTCAAAGGCTGTGACATCAAAAACGATTGCCGGAAATATTCCTTTAAATTTAGAAAGTCTCCCTGGAAAACAAACCTTTCCCCTGCTTCCAAATCCAGACGGCCGGCAGCCCCCTTTGTTTCTGCAACCTGATTGTGCAAGTGATCAAATTCTTCGTAAAAATCTTCTTTTAAACTGTAGTCAAATTTCTGCAAACAACGGCTGCATTCACCCTGCAGATCTGCCTCCCATTGCCCCTTAATTACTACCCGCGTGTGAATGGAGGCAGCCTGCAGGTCAATCCTTAACAAAGGCTTCACGCCCGCGTCAGTTTCTAGGCTGACTGAACCCTTATACGGAAAAAATTTTCCCTCATTTTTTTGTAAATCAGGAATATAAAGCTTCATTTTTGTTCACCCTTTAAAGCAGTTTCTACAGATCAAGGCTAATTATATATGAGTATATATTATTTTTCAAGAATTAACTTCCTTTTATAAGCAAATAAGATCCCGCCAGGGATCCTAATTATTCAAAACAGCCCCAGTAAATAATACCTAGACGTAAATATCCCCCAAAAAATAAAATATTATCCAAATAACTGTTTGGAATACAGCTTTTTTGGAAATGCGTAACCGTTGAAAAGGTTAAGGAAAAGTCTACCGGGCCCCGCTGGTGCAACCAATATTAAATGGAACAATTAATATTAATAGGTTACGCCGTCTATCCCTTCCATTTTCTTATCGCTAAAAGAAACCGCAATCCGGTTGGGTATACAGACAATGCTTTGAAAGTTGCGGCTGATCCATCCTGTATGCGCGCAAATACCGCGGGGGCAAAGTTCTTTTTTTATGGGTAGCAGGCGTACCCGGCCCTGGCTGATTTCCAAAACAGCAACATGTTCCTTATTTTCACCAAAGGGAAAGGTAACCGTTTTTTCTGTTTCATCGTTGAAGGACAGTTCCATGACAAATTCCTGATCAACCTGCACTGTAATATATTTTTGCTCCTGTGAAGCACCAAGGGTCCAGTTATAAGCAAAACCGGAAAGGCTGAAAAGCAGGAGCAACACAATAAAAAACTTATCATAAAATGTAAGCTTAAATTGCATACAGGTTCCCCATCCTTTCCAGAGCGGTTAACTGCCACCCGCATCCCAACTGGGGCTGCGGTTGCCTTTTTAACCCTTTGTTACTGTTTATATTTTTACTGTTCTAATTTTTTATTACTACTGTTTTTATTTTTTTATTATTTTTGTGTTTCCCTGCTAATTTATAGGTTACACTACCAATGGCTATGAGGTCCTTTCCCTGGTAAACGCGGGTCTGGCCAAAGGCAGTGGAACTTTTCCGGTACAAAATTTCTCCCAGGGCGGTAACCGAGCCGGCAGTAACCGCCTTAAAATAATTCACTTTTACCTCCACCGTTGCGATACCGGTAACATCCTCCTCATTTAAGAGCACACAACCCGGAGCAGCATCGATTAATGTGGCAATAATCCCGCCATGCAAGGTCCCCATGGGGTTGACCAGGTTTTCTGCCCAGGAAAGGGTTAACCCGGCACGGGGATATTTTACATGATCTACCTTTACCCCTATTAATTCCAAATATGGTGAAAGCGGAACTTTCAGATAGCCAGACATCTTTTTATTTCCACCCTAAGTTGGTTTTTGTATTTGACAGGGTTCCTGCCTAAAAAATTAGCCTTTAACCCTGTATGACAGTCCTGTAATTTATTTCCCCGCTTGCCCCAGTTCCCCTGCAATTTTTTGTAAATTGTCCCGGTAAACCTGAAAATCATCCTTGCCAAAAAGCACAAAACGAATCAGTTCCGGCTTGGCATTTTCCTGCAAAAATTTAACAACTGTCCGCAAGGAAATTTCAGCTGCTTCTGCTAAGGGATAACCAAATATCCCGGTACTGATTGCCGGAAAAGCAATGCTTTGGACATTATTTTCTGCAGCAAGGTGAAGGCTGTTCAGGTAACAGCTTTCCAGGTCCCTGGCATTCTGCGGCGTGTTATTAAAAACAGGTCCCACGGTATGAATAACATAGCGGGCCGGAAGGTTGTAGCCACCGGTTATTTTAGCTTCCCCGGTTTCACAGCCCCCTAAATTTTGACATGCTATCCATAGTTCCGGGCCGGCAGCCCGGTGTATGGCCCCGGCCACGCCCCCACCGGGAGCCAAACGTTTATTTGCAGCGTTTACGACAGCTTCTGTATCCTGTTCGGTAATATCCCCCTGTATAATCTCCAACAAAGACGTACCCACCTTCAGGCTTGTCTGTCCCAATTTTCCCGCCTCCTGTAAAAAATTATATCTTTTATTAAACTAACAAATCAAAGGTATTTGATCATCAACCAGTGGTTTTCTGCCTGGCCCGTTTTGAGAAGTAGAAAAGCGCCCTGCACGTCATCCCCTTGCAGGGCAAATTTAATTTTTTGCGGGCTTTTTTTTAACAGGACATAAAAACCTTTTTCCTGAATTATAACCTGCCCGGCCCCATAATTTCCCTCAGGTATTTCACCCTCGAAATCAATATAGTCCAAGGGATGATCTTCAACCTCAATCGCTAAGCGGCGTTCACCTTTTTCCCGGGGAAGGCCTTTGGGCAGCACCCAGCTTTTTAAAACGCCGTCCGCCTCCAGGCGAAAATCCCAGTGCAGCCGGCGTGCATGATGTTCCTGCACAACAAAACGTCCCTCCACCCCGGGGGGAGATGCCGGCAGCGCTTCCCCGGAGGAGGCCGGTTCCGGGGTTTGGGTAAAATTTCTTTTCTGCTTGTATTCTTTTAAACTGTCCATTTCAGCCAGTCCTTTTATGTTTTTTTGGGAAAAACAGTCTCCTGCCGTTATTATAACACAAGAGCTATTATTAAAAAAATTGTCTTTGCCAAAAAAAAGGAAGGGCTATTCAACAGCCTAAAATTAAGATAAAATATTATTTAAGATCAGAAAGGTGGTTTGTTTTCGTTGATGGTCCTGCGCAAAGCCAAAATATCAGATGTAGATAACATGGCAGCATTAATTAACCTGTATGCCGAAAGAGGAAAGATGCTTTACCGGAGCATACCGTCACTTTATCAGAAAATAAGGGATTATTCTGTTGTCGAAAAAGAGGGGGTTATTATCGGTGTTGGAGGGCTGCATATTCTTTGGAACGATCTGGCAGAAATATGCTCCCTGGCCATAGAACCCCGCTATATTAAAAGCGGTTTGGGTTCGGCCCTGGTCCACCGGCTGTGCCGGGAGGGCAACAGATTGAAGATTGCCAAGGTTTTTGCCCTTACCTACCAGCCCGGGTTTTTTGAAAAATGCGGTTTTACACATATTGATAAAGAAAGTCTCCCCCAAAAGGTGTGGATGGAATGCATAAATTGCCCCAAGTTTCCCAATTGTGATGAAACGGCACTCATTAAAAAAGTTATTTAACAGACATGCCTTTTCAAAATATGTCTCCCAGGAGGTAAACGTATGCCTATTTTGCAAAACTTGATGGAGGAAATTGTATTTAGAACCATTGACGACCTGGCACCCGCGGAAAAGGTTTGTACATGTGAACGCTGCCGCATGGATATTGCCGCCCTGGCACTAAACAAACTGCCCCCGCGTTATGCTGTTTCAGCTAAGGGGGCCTCTTACACCCGGGCTGATTTTTTAGAAATTCAAAAATACGTTGATGTTATTGGCGCCGTCACCCAGGCCATTAAATTGGTGCAAAAACACCCACAGCACCAGATCACTGAATAAGAAAACCTGCCCGGCACTTTATACTTTGACAATAACAGCCGCCCTACCGCATTGCCCGGCCTAATTATGGTTATTGTTTATACCAAGGGGTTTCGGACAAAGCCGCCAAATGTTCCCAGTCACTTTCCGTTAATATTTTAACCCCCAGTTCCCGGGCTTTTTGCAGTTTTGACCCGGGGTTTTCACCGGCCAGGATATAATCCGTATTTTTACTTACGCTGCCGGCAACCTTACCCCCCTTGGCTTCTATTATTTCCTTAGCCTCGCGACGTGTATATTGAGCCAGCGTACCCGTAAGCACAAAGGTAACGTCCTGTAAGGGCAACCCCTTTTCAACTTCTCCGGCTGTGCCTCCTGGCTTTGCTGCAAAATTAACCCCGGCTCGGGCCAATTTTTCCAAAACTTGCTGTGTTTCCTTCTGCCCAAAAAATTCTTGCAGGGAAGCGGCTATTTTTGGCCCGATTTCTGTTACACCGAGCAGCTCCTCTTCGGTAGCGGCAACCAGCCGCGGCAGCGTCTGAAAGTGGGCAGCCAAAAGGCGTGCCGCACGGTCGCCCACAAAACGGATGCCCAGGGCCGCAATCAACTTGTGCAGGGGGTTCTTTTTGCTTTTTTGCAGGTTTTCAAGCAGGTTTTCTGCAGATTTCTCTCCCATCCGTTCCAGCCTGCCCAGGTCTTCTTTCTGCAGATAATATAGGTCACCCACATCCTTCACCAAGCCGGCAGTATATAGTTGCCCGGCCAGGACTTCCCCCAACCCCGTGATTTCCATGCCGTTACGGGAAGCAAAATGAACAAGGCGTTCCATTAACTGGGCAGGACAAGCCGGGTTTAGGCAGCGCAGGGCTACCTCGCCGGGAAGGCGTTTAAGATCACTTTGGCAGGAGGGGCAGGAAACAGGCATTAAAAAAGGTTTTTCCTGCCCGGTTCTTTTTTCCTTTAAAACCCCTATAATTTCAGGGATGACATCTCCGGCCTTGTGCACAAGTACTTCATCCCCGATCAAAACTTCTTTTTGCTTTAAGACGTCTTCATTATGCAAACTGGCCCTTTTTACTACCGAACCCGCCAGGAGGACCGGCGCCAGTTTGGCTACCGGCGTCACTGCCCCAGTGCGACCCACATTTACTGCAATGTCTTCAATCCGGGTAACAGCTTCTTCTGCAGAAAATTTGAAGGCAACCGCCCACCGCGGCGCGCGGCTGGTGGACCCCAACTGTTCCTGTTCATCAAAACTGTTTATTTTCAGCACAGCCCCGTCTATTTCATAAGGCAGTTCATCCCTCAAGGCATTCAAGCGGCGGCAAAAATCCAGAGCTTCCTTAAAATCGTTGATGAAAGTAACATGCGGGTTAACCTTGAATTGGAGTTCACTTAAATAATGCAGCATCTCCCAATGGGTAGCCGGAAATTCTACCCCCCGGATACCGTTTAAGGAAAAAACAAATAGATCCAGGGGCCTTGCAGCCGTTACCTTTGGATCCAGTTGCCGCAGGGAACCGGCCGCGGCATTGCGCGGGTTGGCAAACAGCGGCAGTCCCTGTTTTTTCCTCATTTCATTCAGTTTTAAAAAGCCCTCCCTGGGGATAAAAACTTCCCCCCGGATTTCTGCTGTAACCTGTGCCCTGAGCCGCAAAGGCAGGCTGCGAATCGTCAACAGGTTATGGGTAATGTCCTCGCCGTAATAACCATTACCCCTGGTTGCACCCCTTTGGAAAATGCCTTCCTCATAATACAAAGAAACCGCCAGACCATCAATTTTGGGTTCCCCCACCCAGGAAATCTGCTCCGCAGCAATGTTTTTTTGTAAACGTAGGTAAAAGTCCTGCAAATCTTTTTCTGAAAAAACATTTTCCAGGCTAAGCATCGGCAGAAGATGCCTAACCTGCTGAAAAGCAGCCGACGGTGTACCCCCTACCCGCCTGGAAGGCGAATCAAGGGTCACCAGCTCCGGGTAAAGATTTTCAAGAGACAAAAGTTCCTGCATCAGGGCATCAAAGGCAGCATCGCTGATCCGAGGGGCATCCAGAACATGGTAATAGTAATTATGTTGTGCTATTTGCGCCTTCAATTCCTGCAGGCGCACGGCAGCAGCCTCTTTTTCCATTATTTACGGACCAAAGCACGGTGGGCAATATCCCGGCGGTAATATTTACCCTCAAAATCGATCTCCGCCGCCAGTTGATATGCTTGTTTTAAAGCCGACTCCAGATCGGCATCCCAAGCCGTGATGCCCAATACCCTCCCCCCGGCAGTTACAACCTGCTGATTTTGAAAAGACGTTCCAGAATGAAAGACCATAGCCCTTTGTATAGCGGAGGCCTTTTCCAGTCCATGAATTTCTTTCCCTGTTTCATAAGCCCCGGGATAACCCCCTGAAGCCAGGATTACACATACTGTAGCACCGGCCTCCCATTCTGGTGGCCAGAGTGAACGCAGATTACCCCGCGCCGCTTCATAAAGAAGGGGGAAAAGATCGGTACGCAAACCGGGAAAAAGCACCTGTGCCTCAGGATCGCCAAACCGCACGTTAAATTCCAAAACCTTTAGTTCGCCCTCCGGGGACACTATAAGCCCGCCATAAAGAACCCCGCGGTAGGTAATACCTTCTTCCTGCAGGCCCCTGAATACCGGGTCAAAAACCTTTTTATGTACTTCCCGCAGCAGCTGCGGTGTAAGCACAGGCGCAGGGGAATAAGCCCCCATACCCCCTGTATTGGGGCCCCGATCCCCATCATAAACAGCCTTATGATCCTGCACCGAAGGCAGTGTAAAATAAGTGTTACCGTCAGTAACGGCAAAAACAGAAACCTCTTCACCTTGTAAAAATTCTTCAATGATGATGCTGTCACCAGCACTGCCAAAAATTTTGGCATCCATCACAGCATGTAGAAACCGGGCCGCCTCTTCATAGTTAGGTGCAATTAAAACACCCTTGCCCGCAGCCAAGCCATCAGCTTTTACAACTAGGGGATAGCTTGCCTTTTTCAGATAGTCATCCGCCTCTTGCATACTGTGGAAAACTGCAAAAGCAGCGGTGGGTATTTTATATTTGGCCATAAAGTTTTTCGCCCAGATTTTACTTCCCTCAAGCAGTGCACCCTGGCGATCGGGTCCAAAAATAAGCAGCCCGTTTTCTTGAAACAAATCTACAATACCGGCAGCTAAAGGGGCTTCCGGCCCCACGACAGTAAGATAAATTTTATTTTCCAGGGCAAAATGCAGGATGTTTTCCAGATCGTCAGCTTTTATAGGCACACATTCTGCGAGGGCGGCAATACCGGCATTGCCTGGAATGCAAAAAACCTTCCCCACCTCCGGGCTTTGTGTCAGTTTCCAGACCAAGGCATGTTCCCGCCCTCCACCCCCGACAACAAGCACACGCAATTATAATACCCCCCATGGAACAAATATTTTCTTTGGAAATCTAATGTTTAAAATAGCGTTTTCCTGTAAAAAGCATGGCTACATGGTATTGTTCACAGGTTTTAATAACTTCTTCATCACGGTTGGAGCCACCCGGCTGGATAATTGTTGTTACGCCTTCCTTAACAGCAATTTCCACCCCATCCTTAAAGGGGAAGAAGGCATCGGAGGCCAACACACTTCCTTTAATTTCTTCACCCGCCTGTTCGGCGGCTATTTTGACCGCACCGACACGGCTCATCTGCCCGGCACCGATCCCCAAAGTCTGCTGCCTTTTGGCAATAACAATCGCATTGGATTTTACGTGCTTGACTACCTTCAGGGCAAAAAGAAGATCTTTCATTTCCTGTTCTGTCGGCTTTCTGGTAGTCACATTGCGCCATTCCCCTACCTGATAGATCTCCTGCAGACCGTCCTGTAAAAGAAGCCCGCCGCCCACTTTTTTAAAGTCCGGTTCGTTAACCTTTTTGGCCGGTGCAGCCAAGGCAATTTCCATTAACCGCACGTCCTTTTTGCGGCCCAAAACCCGCAGGGCTGCAGGGGAAAAAGCCGGTGCAGCGATCACTTCCAGAAATATTTTGGACATCTCCAAAGCAGTTTCTTCATCCACTTCCCTGTTCAAGGCCACTATGCCCCCGAAAATAGAAACCGGATCAGCAGCGTAGGCCTTGCGATAGGCCTCCAAAAGCGTATAGGCTGCACCGACCCCACAGGGGTTGGTATGTTTAACGGCCACAGCCGCCGGCTCCTCAAATTCCTGCACAATTTCCCAGGTGGCGTTGAGGTCGTTGATGTTATTAAAAGATAGTTCTTTTCCCTGGAGCTGTTTACCGGCAGCAAGCGATGTTTTGCTGGGCAGCGGTTCCCGGTAAAAAGAAGCCTTTTGCTGTGGATTTTCTCCATAACGCAAATCCTGAACCTTGGTAAAAGGCATTGTCAAAATGGCAGGGAAACGTTCTTTATTAGCACTCTGTTCCCGCAGGTAATTACTGATAATGCTGTCATAGTAGGCTGTATGCGTATAAGCCCCTAAAGCTAAATTATAACGGGATTCCAGGGACAGATCACCATCCCGGCGCAGTTCCTCAACCACAGTGCTGTAGTCGCCCGGTTCTACCACAACTATGACATCCTGGTAATTTTTAGCAGCCGCCCTGACCATTGTCGGGCCACCGATATCAATATTTTCAATAGCCTCTTCCAGGGTAACACCTTCTTTGGCAACCACCTCTGGAAAAGGGTACAGGTTTACAGCTACCAGGTCAATGGGTTCAATACCGTGTTCCTGAAGTTGCTGCATATGCAGGGCGGAGTCCCGGCGCCCTAAAATGCCCCCATGAACAAGGGGGTGCAACGTTTTCAGGCGTCCTTCCAAAATTTCCGGAAATCCGGTCAGTTCACTCACATCTTTGACTTTCAACCCGGCGTCCTGTAAGGTTTTGGCTGTTCCCCCTGTGGAAACAATTTCCCAGCCCATTGCTTGCAATTCCTGTGCAAAAATAACAACTCCTGTTTTGTCGGAAACACTGATCAGGGCTTTTTTAGGTTTCATTTTGAAAACATCTTCTCCCTTCTATTTCTAGTTTTCCTTCAATAAAAAGTTGAATGGCGCGCGGGTAAAGACGGTGTTCAACCCTATGTATGCGTTCTTGCAGGGAATCAACCGTATCCTGTCCGTAAACCGGTACAGCCTCCTGCAGGATAACCGGGCCGGTATCCAGGCCTTCATCAACAAAATGAACGGTACAGCCGCTAACTTTTACACCATAATCCAAAGCCTGCTGTACACCCTCCAACCCTGGGAAAGAAGGCAGCAACGATGGGTGGATATTCATTATCTTACCCTTGAAACCGCCTACCAAAACCGGCGACAGCAAACGCATATACCCTGCCAAAACAACAAGGTCAATATTTTTTTCCTTCAGCAGGGCCAAAACTTCCCCGTCATAGGCCTCCCGCCCTGAAAAATGCCGCGGGTTGATATAGACCGCCCCGATACCGTGGCGCCTGGCCCTTTCCAGGGCATAAGCATCCTCTTGATCGCTAATCACAACCTCTACGCGCCCTGCAATTTTCCCGCTGTCCACAGCATCAATAATAGCCTGCAGATTACTGCCAAAACCCGAGGCCAACACAGCCAACCGCATCCGGAGTACCCCCTTAAAAGATATCAGGTTCTGATTTCCACACCAGCCTCTTTCCCGTTACCTTCCTGCATAACACCAATTTCCCAAGCCTTGCCACCATTTTCCCCGATCCAGGCCAGAACATCCCTTGATGATTGCGGGGAAACAACAAGCACCATACCGATGCCCATGTTAAAAGTACGGTACATTTCTGCCTCCTTTACATTTCCGTACTCCTGAACAAGCGGAAAGACAGGCGGTACCTCCCAGCGTCCCTTCTCAATGACCGCTTTTAACCCCCCGGGAAAAATACGGGGCAGGTTTAATTTTAAACCCCCACCGGTAATATGTGCGATCCCCTTGACAGCAAACTCCTTTAAAAGAGGCAACACCGTGGCAATATAAATTACTGTCGGCTTTAACAGTTCCTCCCCCAAAGTACAGCCAAGCCGGGGCATAAAGGTATCCGGGGCCAGACCGGCATGTTCGAAAAAGATTTTTCTCACCAGGGAAAAGCCATTACTGTGCAGCCCGCTGGAAGCCAAGCCGATAAGCCTATCCCCGGGCAGGATGTTTTTACCTGTAATTATCTTCTCCCGGTCCACTATACCCAGGGCAAAGCCGGCCAGATCATATTCGCCCGGAGCATAAAAACCGGGCATCTCCGCCGTTTCACCCCCCAGGAGGGTACAGTTTGCCTGGCGGCATCCTTCCACAACGCCACCGATAATTTCCTTGACCTTTGAAACATCGATTTTGCCCACCGCCAAATAATCAAGGAAAAGAAGCGGCTCGGCACCCTGCACAACTAAATCGTTGACACACATAGCTACAGCATCAATGCCAACTGTATCATGTTTGCCCAGCAGAAAGGCTATTTTTAATTTAGTTCCCACACCGTCGGTGGCCGCGGCAAAAACAGGGTGGCGGTAAGAACTGAAATTGGGTTGAAAAAGGCCGGCAAAACCACCCAAGTCCGTTAAAACTTCAGGGCGAAAGGTGGAACGAACCATTTGTTTAATTTCGTCAACAACCTTTTCCCCGGCTTCCAGATCCACCCCGGCTTTTTTGTAATCAAAACTTTCCATAAACCGCTGACAGCTCCTTTAAAGAGGATATTCACCAGAAAAACAGGCCATACAAAGGCTATCCGGCGGCAAACCTACCGCCTTTAGCATACCCTGATGGCTCAGGTATTGCAGGGTTGTGGCCCCTATTTTTTGGCGGATTTCTTCAACCTGGCGTTGAGCACCGATCAATTCGCTGCGATCCGGGGTATCAATGCCATAGCAACAGGGGCAGATAATAGGCGGTGAACCAATCCGCAAATGCACCTCCCTGGCCCCCGCCTGCACAAACATGTTTACCAATCTTTTACTGGTTGTGCCCCTGACAATGGAATCATCCACCACAACCACCTTTTTATCCTGAACCACCTGCTGTATCGGGTTAAGCTTTAACTGGACACCAATATCACGAATTTCCTGGTCAGGCTGTATAAAGGTGCGCCCGATATAACGGTTTTTGATGAGTCCCATTTCGTAGGGAAGGCCCAACTCCTCGGCAAAACCGGTAGCGGCCGCCAAACTGGAATCAGGAACCCCGGTGACTAAGTCAGCCTGCACAGGATGTTCCCTGGCTAGCTGGCGGCCCAGTCTTTTGCGCACTAAGTGAACATTTTTACCGTGTATATCACTATCGGGCCGGGCAAAATAGATGAATTCAAATACACACAAGGCTGTACGTGTAGAGGGCAAAACCTGGATGCTTTGCAAGCCCTCCTTGCTGATCACTACCATTTCCCCGGGACGAACATCCCTGATTATTTCTGCACCAATTGTATCAAAGGCACAGGTTTCTGAAGCCAAAACATAGTGGCCCTGCCACCGGCCCAGGGATAGAGGCCGCATGGCATACGGATCACGCAGCCCAATCAGCCTGTCCTCGGTCAGAAAAAGAAAAGAATAGGCTCCATGAAGGGCAGGCAGCACGCTTTGCAGGGCAGATTCCAGTTTACTATGACCGGAACGGGCAATCAGATGGGCAAGCAGCTCACTGTCAGCCATGGTTTGAAAAATAGAACCTTCCTTTTCCAGCTTTCCCCTCAGTTCCCCGGCGTTAATTAAATTTCCGTTACAGGCTACCGCCAAATTCCCCTGACGGTAACGGACAAGCAACGGTTGTGCATTTTCCGGGCGGGCCTTTTCCCGGGCAGAATAATAAACATGCCCCAAAGCCCCAATGGCGTCAACACCCTCCAACCCCCCCTGTAGTCGGGGGAAAACTTCGGCAACCAAGCCATGGCCTTTTTTAAGGTGAATGTTTTGACCGTCGCTTAAAGCAATGCCCGCACTTTCCTGACCGCGATGCTGCAGGGCATACAGGGCAAAGTTTGTTACCCGGAACAAATCCTGACCGGGGGCATAAACACCAAACACCCCGCAGGCTTCCTCCATCTTATCAACTCCGGAAACCATCCGGTTGTTCACCTGCTTCCCCCTAGAATTATGCCAAGATGCAAACATAAAATACATCCTTCCGCTGCTTATTATTAACAAAAATCAATATTGGGAAACAAGAATGTCTGTTAGCCTGTTAGCGCTGTAATTGCATAAATAAAAAAGCCAGCAACGATCAGCAATGATCAGGGCCGGTTTTTTGCAGGTTGTGCAGGTACTGACGGTAACCGCTTTTCTGTAATTTTTTATTTTTTTCTCTGACCCCCCGGGCCAGTTCATCTTTATAGCCGGCTATTTTGCTGCGCAGGGCCGGATCCTTGACAGCACAGATCTGTGCTGCTAAAAGCCCGGCGTTATAGGCCCCATCAACAGCTACTGTAGCCACAGGAATGCCCTGGGGCATCTGCACCATGGCATAAAGGGCATCAATCCCCCTTAGGGGAGAACTGCTGATCGGCACAGCGATCACAGGCAGCGGCGTCAAGGCAGCGATAACCCCGGCCAGATGAGCAGCTCCCCCCGCGCCGGCAATAATCACCTCAACACCCCTCCCGGCAGCATGCCGGGCAAATTCTGCTGTTTCCTGCGGTAAACGATGTGCCGAAGAAATCCGCACCTCAAACTGTATCTGAAATTCTTCCAGGGCCTTTAAACACAGAGACATGACGGGCAAATCAGAGTCACTGCCCATCACTACGCTAACGGTTGCCATGCTGCATCCCCCCCGAAGGTTAAAAAACAACAGAAACCATAAAACGCCAAAAAACGCCCCCAATCCTTTTTAATCTTACCATAATAAAACTATAAATTCAGCTCTAAAAGGCACCGGGCTGGATTTTATTTTAAAATTGGTAAAGACTGCAGGGTTTAATATTGCAAGAAATGTTACAGGCTTCATTCTGCAAAACCGGATCGGACTGCAAAATAAGCGGCAAGACACGAAGAAATAATTTTAAGAAGAACCGGGTGGGCAGCTGCCAAAATATAGGCCCCTGTACCCTTGGTTTTAATGGAATCAGGGGCCTTCTGTTTTCTACTCCCACTCAATAGTTGCCGGGGGCTTTGGGGTCAGATCATAGACAAAACGGTTAACCTGGGGAATTTCCTGCACAATTCTGTCCGCAATTGTCCGCAGAACATCCGGGGAAAAGGGGTACCAGTCCGCTGTTACCCCGTCTTCACTGGTCACCGCCCGCATGGCAACAGTATGCGCATAGATGCGGTGGCCTTCCTTCACACCAACGCTGAGGATGCCGGGCAAGACTGCAAAAACCTGCCAGATCTCACGGTAAAGGCCGGCTTTTTTAATTTCTGTGTAGATAATATCGTCCGCTTCCTGCAAAATAGCAATTTTTTCAGGTGTGACCTCCCCTAAAATGCGTACCGCCAGGCCGGGGCCGGGAAAGGGGTGTCTCCAGGTAATCTCTTCCGGTAAGCCCAATTCTGCTGCAACCCGGCGTACCTCGTCTTTAAAAAGGTATCTGAGCGGTTCCAGCAAAGCAAACGGCATCTCTGCCGGCAACCCGCCCACATTATGATGGGATTTGATCATGGCTGCTGCTGCTGTGCCGCTTTCCACAACGTCCGAATAAAGGGTGCCTTGTACCAAAAAATCTGCACCGCCCAATTTTTCTGCCTCCCGGGCAAAAATATCAATGAACTGATGGCCAATAATCTTCCTTTTCTTTTCTGGTTCCGTGACGCCCTGCAGCAGTCCCAAAAATTCAGGTGCAGCATCAACAGTAATAATATTAAGGTTAAATTGTTTTGCAAAAATATTGTGCACCTGTTCCTTTTCACCTTTGCGCAATAGACCGTTATCTACAAAAATACAGGTCAAAGCGGAGCCGACGGCCCGGTGGACCAAAAGGGCGGCCACGGCAGAATCGATGCCCCCGCTTAAACCACAAACCGCCCTGCCGCGGGGGCCCACCTTTTTTTTGATTTCTTCAATGCTGTAGGTAACAAAATTGTTCACAGTCCATTCCCCGGAGAACCGGCAGATTTTGAACAAAAAATTATGAAGAATCTGCCGTCCTTCTGCAGAAAGAACGCTCTCTGGATTAAAGGGCAGGCCGTATATTTTTCTTTCACCATCTGCTGCTATAGCAACAACAGCTGGCTCTGAGCTTTCAGCAATCACGTTAAACCCGGCAGGCATTCTTTTCACCCTTAACCTGCTGTCCCCCCAGTTTTTCAAACCGCTTCCCAAGCCTTTAAACAGTTCCGCTTCCTTTTTAAAGGCAAAAAAGGAATCGTCTGCTGCCTCCCGGGAAAAAAATTCAACTTTTCCACCCAAATCCCCAGCCAAGGCCTGCATACCGCTACCCACCCCTAGAATGGGAATCTGTAACTGGTATAAACGGGAATTATAAGCAGGAATATTTTGTTCCATTTCCCCGGAATCCCCGGAAAAAATTAAGGCAGAGGGCCGGGCAGCAGTCAACCGTTCGAAAGAGATATCGTAAGGCATAATTTCACAGTAGACCTGCATTTCCCGCACTGCCCGGGCTAAATATTGAGTGGATTGCCCACCAAAATCCAAAATCAAAACCTTTTCCAGTGTTTGCATGCACATTTCCCCCGCTTTGGTATTAATAGTTTTTATATAACTGGGTATCCTTGCGAATAGTTTACAATGTATTTGTCCCTCACCCTATTTTACACCAAAATGCCGCCCCATTTCCATCTTT
>JBMNNQ010000081.1:0-5473 GCA_050942615.1 Dethiobacteria bacterium
TAACCCTGACCTTTGAAAGAAAGAGCCGCTCTTTTGAAAGGCTTTTGTTGGCGCCCATCAGCCTTAACCTGTTAATGCTGGCCAAAACTGCCGGTGCTATTTTATTCGGGGCCGTCAATGCTTTTGTGCCGGTATTTTTTGCCGCTTTTATGATCGACTTAACCGGGATCAACTGGCCGATGGTTTTGGGCAGCGTAGCTCTGATTGCTATAACTTCCACTTTTTTAGGCCTGTTTGTAGCTGTTTCCGTTACCCAGGCCTTTGAAGCCCAGACCTTTTCCAATTTTTTTCGTTTTCCGATGCTTTTTTTGTGCGGGCTGTTTATCCCCCTAGCAAACTTGCCCTCTTTTCTGCGGCCGCTTTCCTATGCCCTGCCGCTCACTTACGGTGCAGATCTGCTCAAGACTGCTATTAGTTTCAACGGGGTTATACCAGTACCCCTCAGTTTTTTAATGCTCTTTGTTTTCAGCGTTTTTTTGTTTTTTTATAGTATCTATAATGTAAACCGGAAATGGATTCACTGAAATAGATCTAATGCAAAAAGTAAATAAGAAGGTTTTTTCTAAAAAGACAGTTTGGTAGACGCCAACAAAACGGCAAGCCTGTAACCTTCCATCCTGAAAGGTGGTTCCGACAAAAAAATGCCGGCAAGATGCCAAGGGGGCCTGCCCTGCCCTATAGCCTGCCTAAAACGTTTTATGTCCGGCTGCCTCATAAAGCAGGGCGTTACAGATGGCAGCGGCTACAGTGCTGCCGCCCTTGCGGCCGGTGGCAATTATGCAGGGACAACCGGCACCCTTGATTATTTCCTTACTTTCCACAACGTTGACAAACCCGACCGGCACACCGACGATCAGCCGGGGTTTGATACGCCCCGCCCGTACTAGTTCTTCCAGGCGCAGCAGTGCCGTAGGTGCATTGCCGATGGCGAACAACAAGGGGGTGTCCGGGAAGAGCGCACAGGCCTTTTCCATGCTGACCGCAGCCCGCGTGAAGCCGCGTTTTTGTGCGGCGGCAGCAACATCTGCATCGGCTATAAAACAGTGTGCCGTGCCTCCAAACCGGGCCAGCACCCTTTTGTTGATCCCTGCTGCCGCCATCTTAGTATCGGTGACGATATTTGCACCGCAACGCAGAGCCTCCAGGCCTGCCTGCACGGCATTTTCAGAAAAATAAAGGTTCCGGACATAATCAAAGTCTGCCGTGGTATGTATGACCCGCTGGAGAACAACCCTCTGCCCGGCGGGCAGTTGCACAGCGCCCATCTCACGGCTGATAATTTCGAAGCTGTGTCTTTCAATTTCCTGTGGCGGCATGGTATGCCAAGTCATGGCTATCCTCTCCCTTTCCTATTTAATACCGGCCCCGCTGATAATAAAGACAGGGTTTTGTGCCCGCATCAGGTGCTGCCCGCCTGCCTGCCGGGCACGGCTGGCGGCGATCTGCACTATTTCCACCTCCTGCAGGGGCAGATGGAAAAACGACTCCGCGGCCGCTGTCAGTGTTTCCAGCGTGATGGCGCTTAAAACCAGGCGTACAGCAGGGTTGAGCGCTAACAGCCGTTCCAGGATGGCCTTTAACCGGCCACCGCTGCCGCCGATAAACACTGCATCCGGAGGCGGCAATCCTGCCAGCACGTCGGGTGCCCGGCCTGCAATGCAGGTGAGGTTAAAAACACCCAATTTTTTGGCGTTTTCCCTGATGAGCCTACAGCCTGCAGGTTTGTGTTCAATAGCATAAACGTGCCCCGCCCTGGCCAGCAGCGCTGCCTCCACAGAAACAGAACCGGTGCCGGCACCAATGTCATAGACAATGTCGGCTGCACACAGCCGCAGTTTGGAAAGAATTACACTGCGCACCTCACTTTTGGTCATCGGCACAGAGCCGCGCACGAAAACACTGTCCGGCAGGCCGCAGGATACTGTCCGGCGGGGCCGAGGGTTTTCTACCAGCAGGACGGCAAGTTCATCAACATCAGCCTGGGCCAGTTCTGCTGCGGTCCCGGCCCGGATTCTTTCACGTGCCGAACCTAAGTTTTCACCCGCTGTTGCTGCACAATCCCCCCAGCCGGCCTTTTTTAAGACCTTGCACAAGGCCGGCACCGTCCATCGGCCGCCGGTTAAGAAAAAAGTGGCCGCGTGATCGCGCACCAGGCCGGCCGCATCACAGTCCTTGCCGTGGGCGCTGACCAGTTTCCAGTCCTGCCAGGGCCGCCTTAGTTGGGCTGCAAAATATTGTAAACTGGAGATGCCGGGCAGCACCTTAACTTGGTAGCCGGCCAGCAGAGGCAGCAGCCTCTTTGTGCCGCTGTAGAAACCTGTATCCCCACTCATCAGAATACAAATTGAACCGGCCTGCGGGTTCACTGCCACCAGGTGTACAATTTCAGCAGGGTCAAGCGCCGCATAGCACTGTGCAGGGCAGCCTGCCGGCAACGCTGTTAGCAGCCGCCGGGCGCCGATCACAACCCCGGCGGCTAAAATAGCTTTTTTTGCTTCTAAGGTCAACGTGCCTGCATCCCCTGGGCCCATGCCAATTAAATAGACAAGCATGTGTCCACCCCCAACAGTTCCAAAATTTTAGCTACGGTCTCTCTGTAGGAAAGCCCTGCTTCCTGTGGGCGGCGTAAAACAATAAGCTGCACACCGAGTTCACGGGCAGCCTCTTTCTTCGCCGGAAAGCCGCCGGCCAGGCCGCTGTCTTTAGTAACCAAAATCCTGATGTTAAACTGCTGCAGCAAAGCCTTGTTCAGTTCCCGGGAAAAAGGCCCCTGCATGGCGATGAGATGCCGGGCGGGAAAGCCCAGGGCCAGGCAGGCCCGGATGGACTCGACGGCAGGCAGCACCCGCAGGTAAAGCCGTTCTTTAAAACCGGGTATCTTTGTAAAAACAGTCAGTTCCTTGCTGCCGGTTGTAATGAGGGCCATTCCCTGCAGTTCCCCGATTAGCTCTGCCGCAGCCCGGAGTGAGGGAACAATAATTCCTGCCCCTGTGTCACTTTTTTTCCGCAAAAGGCGCAAATAAGGGACCTGTGTTGCTGCCGCGGCCTCCTTAATATTTACAGATACTGCGGCAGCATAGGGATGGGTGGCGTCAACAATGCAGGAAAAATTCCCCCGGCGGGTCAGGGCAGCCATCTGTTCTGCATTCAGGCGTCCCACGCAAATTTTTAATTTTTCGCTTTCAACCGGTAAGAGCGCGTGCCCATAGGCGCCGGCCACACACAAAGTAACAGCTACCGGATAAGATGCCAGCGCCTGCAGCAGCCTGCGCCCCTCACTTGTACCGCCGAAGATCAGTAATTTTTTCATCGCTTACGTTCATAGCCGCGGCGCGTTACCATTTTGCCGTTGATAAGGTGGGTTTGGCTGTTGCCGATAAAAACAGTGGAGAACATATCCAGCCTGGCCGCGCGCAGCTCCTGCAGCGTTAGAATACAGCTTTGTTCACCATTTCTGCCAATGTTCCTGACAATGCCGCAGACTGTTTCTTTGCTTCTGTTTGCCAAAATAATTTCACAGGCCCGGCGCAGGTGTTCCTCCCGCCTGCTGCTGGCCGGGTTATAAAGCACGATCACAAAATCACCCTGTACCACGCCCCGCAGCCGTTTTGCAATCGTAGCCCAGGGGATTAGGAGATCGGAAAGCGAAAGCACCGCGTAATCCTGCATCAGCGGGGCGCCCAGCAGGGCCGCACCGCTTTGTGCCGCCGTCACCCCGGGCACGACTACGATTTCAACTGCAGGTTTAGTACCTGCCAACTCATAAAGCAACCCTGCCATACCAAATACGCCTGCATCACCGCTGCAGACCATGGCCACCGTGCGTTCAGCAGCCGCCTGCAGTGCTTTTTGACAGCGTTCTATTTCACGGCGCATACCCGTAACCAAATATTCCTTTTCCGGATAGAGCGGCCGAACCAGCTCTACATATTTTGTATAGCCGCAGATTAACGGCGCTTGTTCCAATGCCAGGCGTGCCTGTTCAGTCATACCTGCCGGACCGCCGGGGCCCAATCCTACAACAAAAAGTCTGTTCATTGTTCCTCCTCAAAATACAGCGTATAGGGCGCCGCCGCCAGAGCCAGCGCCACACCGTTTTCTATACTTTTCCGCCAGATAAGTTTCCCGCCGCTGCCTAAAACAGCACTGCGTTCACAGACGTTATCCACGCCGGCAACCTTCTGTACAAATGCAGATGCTGTAAAATTTCCCGGCACCGCGCGCAGCTGTTCAGCCGCAAAAGTTTGCAGCGGCAGGCCGCAGGCCGCACAAAAAGAAAGCAATCCTGCTTCCTGCGCCTTGAGATCGATACTGCAAACAAGGCCCACCGCCTCTTGATGACAACCGGTTTTTTGCAGCAGCTTTATGCAAGCCTTTTGCAGTGCCTCTGCAGTCACGCCTTTGCGGCAGCCCACGCCCAAGGTCAAAACAGGCGGGATTAATTGCAGCACCTCTTTCCCGGCCCCGGTTTTTACTGAAATTAACACGTCACAGCACCCAGATGCCGGGAGCACTCCCGCCGGCAGGGCACCTGCCACTGGGAACATGCTCCGCAGATAAACATTTTCGCCGGCCAGCATCCTGGCCGCTACAGATTTAATCCGTCTGGGATCTAGGATTTTGATCTTGTTTGCGCTGGCCCAGCTGTCAAAGGCAAAAACACCGCTGCACTCTGTAGCGGTGGTCATCACCGGAACAGCTGTCAGCAGGGCGGCGACCTCCTGTGCCAGGCGGTTTGCACCGCCAATATGCCCTGCCAGCAGCGGAATCACAAATTTCCCCTGTTCATCGAGCACCACAACAGCCGGATCAGTGGTTTTGGACTGCAGATGAGGAGCCACCGCGCGCACCGCAATACCCGCCGCCCCGATGAACAACAGCGCATCGGCCGCAGCAAAGTGCCGGCCGGTCCATTCCTGCAGCCCGCCTTCCCGGCAGCGGTAATGTTCTGCGGCTCTCCCTGCCGTCCTGAGCAGGGTCTGTAATCTGGCTGCCAAGGCAAAGCCCTTTGCGGTAAAGGCAATAATGCTAACCTTCATCGCTGGTTTCCCTTACGCCACCCGGTGGAAAACGCCGGATCGTAAAGCCGGGAACGCGCATATTCCCCGCCCAAAAACCGGCCCACTAAAATCAAAGCCGTTTTTTGGATCCCTTGTTTCTGGGCAGCCTGATGCAACGTACCTACGGTGCAGTGCACTGTTTTTTCGTCCGGCCAGGTGGCTTTGTACACTATTGCCGCCGGTGTATCTGCGGCCAGCCCCCCGGCCAGCAATTCTGACTGCAGGGTTTCAGTCAGGCCGGCACTTAAAAAAATAACCATGGTGCAACCATGGGCGGCTAAACTGCGGATGTTTTCCTGTTCCGGCACCGGGGTGCGGCCTGCCAGCCGGGTGATAATTACGCTCTGGCTCACGCCGGGGAGTGTATATTCGGCACGCAGCGCCGCAGCAGCGCCGCAAAAACTGGAAACGCC
>JBMNNQ010000012.1:0-27075 GCA_050942615.1 Dethiobacteria bacterium
GCTTATACTGCAGGTTATGGTCTCGTAAAAATTTTCTACAGATAGCTTCTTTTAATTCAGGTGTGCCGCTGGCGGGGGTATAGCGTGTAAAACCCTGTTCCAGGGCGGCAACGGCTGCTTCCCTGATATGCAGGGGCGTATCGAAATCCGGTTCACCGGCGCCAAGGCCGACTATATCCTGGCCTTCGCTGCGCAACTGTTTGGCCCGGGCGTCAATACTCATGGTGGGGGAGGGGGAAACCTGTAAGGCCTTGCGGGAGAACATATTATCACCTCATTATTATAAAAATGATGCTGCGCCGGAGGAATGTCTGTAGCTGTAATCCTTATAAACTGGCGCAGCATTTGCTTGCAGCTTACCGGGCAGTATCCCGGCGATTTTTAGAACTGTTTTTCGGTTGCTTATCCGTTCTGCCGGTAAAAAGCAGTCATATATTGGGCCAGGGTTTCTGCCCCCTGCAGGGGCAGGGCATTATAAAGGGAAGCCCTGATGCCGCCGACAGAGCGGTGGCCCTTGAGGCCTACCAGGCCTTCCTGTGCTGCGCCGGCAACGAAAATTTTTTCCAGTTCTTCCTGCGGCAGGCGGAAGGTAATATTCATCTGGGAACGGTTTTCCGCGGCAGCGTGTCCCCGGTAAAATCCTCCGCTTTCTTCTATGACCCGGTAAATCAGTTCCGCCTTTTGGGCATTTAATTTTCCAACTGCCTGCAGGCCCCCCAGTTTTTTAAGCCATTTCAGGACTAAATGGACCAGGTAGATGGCAAAAACAGGGGGTGTGTTATACAAAGAACGTGCTTCGGCATGGGTTTTATAGCTGAATATTGCAGGAATGTCCGGGGATACTTTTTCCAGCAGGTTTTTCTTAAGGATGACAACGGTGACGCCTGCGGGCCCCAGGTTTTTCTGGGCTCCTGCATATAGGAGGGAAAACCGGTTCAGCTCTGTTTCCCCGGAAAAAATATCGCTGGACATATCGGCAATGAGGGGAACTGTACCGGTATCCGGAATGTATTTCCATTGGGTGCCATAGATGGTGTTGTTGGTGGTTATATGTACATAGGCCGGGGCGGGGCTGAATTTTAGCTCCTCTTGCCGGGGGATGCGACGGTAATCCTGATCCTTGGTGGTGGCTGCCACATTGATTTTACCCAGCCGCTGTGCCTCCTGATAAGCCTTTTGGGCAAAGCTGCCGGTTAAGACATAATCTGCCTGGCCTGTAGGAGGCAGAAAATTAAGGGGCACCAAAGCAAATTGCTGACTGGCGCCGCCTTGTAAAAAAAGTGCCTGGTAGTCGTCTGTGGAAAGGCCGCCTAGCTCTAACAATAACGTTTCTGCAGCATCAATAATTTCCTCAAATTCCTGGGAACGGTGGCTAATTTCGGTAATGGACATTCCCTTTTCCCGATAATTTAACAGCTGTGCCTGTGCTTCTTCCAGGACTGGTAGAGGTAAGGTTGCCGGTCCGGGATTAAAGTTATATACCCTGTAGGTCATGAACAGCCCTCCTGTAAGCTGACAATTAATATTTTGTTCCTTTATTATAACTGATTTCTGTATAAATAAAAATAATAACTTTTTAAAAAAACCTGCAGAAAATCAGAAATGAACGGCTTGTTGCCAGGTTTGTGTTTTTTGTTGCAGAATTACGGTGTTTTTTTAGATTGAACAGCTGTTTACAGGAACTTTGGGCAACGGGTCTGTTTTAGCATAAATATTTTTAAAATGCAGGATGCAAATAAAACCGGTCATATTTTGTTATAGGGCCGGGGCTGCCGGGCTTAAAAGTTGTTAAAGTTGGGCATAAAATTTTCAAGGGTATGCACAACCTCGTTAATTTGGGTCGCTGCGTAATCAATTTCTGCAGCCGTGTTCAAATAAGAAAGGCTAAAGCGCAGGGCCCCCTCCAACACGTTTTGTTTTAACTGCAGGGCCTGTAAAACATGGCTGGGGCTTTTGCTGTGGGCGTGACAGGCCGCACCGGTGGAAACATAGATGTTCTTTTGTTCCAGGGCATGCAGGACAATTTCCCCTTTAAGGCCGGGAAAGGAAAGGTTAAAAATGTGCGGTGCACCTTCTTCCTTCCGGGGGCCGTTCAGGACGGCCCGGGGGTGTGCGGTTTGTATGGCGGAGACAAGTTTTTCTTTCAGGTTTTGCAGGTGAGCGCCCTTTTCTTTCCTGTTTTGGGCGCTAAGCCGGGCGGCCAGGGCCATGCCGGCGATGCCGGGGGTGTTTTCTGTTCCCGGTCGCAGCCCTTTTTCGTGTTCGCCACCAAAAAAAAGTGGCTGCAGCAGGGTGCCCTGGCGCAGGTAGAGGGCACCGGTCCCTTTGGGGCCGTGGATTTTGTGGGCACTCAAACTCAGGGCGTCAATCCCCTGTTCCACCGGGTTCAGGGGCAGCTTGCAAAATGATTGTACGGCATCGACATGTATAAGCACTGCCGGGTTTTTGGCTTTGACAGCGGCAGCAATTTGGGAAAGGGGCTGGACAGAGCCGATTTCGTTGTTTACATGCATAACGCTGACCAGGATCGTTTGGGGGGTCAGGGCGGCGGCTACCTTCCGGGGATCGATCCGGCCCTGTTCGTCCGGCAAAAGGTAGCTGACACTAAATCCCTCCTCTTCCAGTTTTTTTAAAGGTCCCAGGACAGAAGCATGTTCAATAGCCGTAGTGATCAGGTGATTACCGCGCCGTGCATTACGGCGGGCCATACCCAGCAGGGCCAAATTGTTGGCTTCTGTTCCGCCGGAGGTAAAAATAATTTCTTCACTTTTTACCCCCAGAATTTCAGCTATTGTCCGGCGGGAAGCATGTAAAATTCGTTCGGCTGCGCTCCCCCGGCTGTGCAGGGCAGAGGCGTTGCCGTAATTTTTTTCCATGACCGCTTGCATTTCTGCAGCCACCTCCGGATAGACACGGGTGGTGGCGCTGTTATCCAGATAGGCCTCTTTGAGGGGCATTGGTTTCACACCTTATATTTTATTCGGACAGGATGGTCCTGCTTTCCAACTTTTTTAGGCAACTTGTAATCAGTTCCTCCAGGGCGATTTGTTTTTCAGCCCCGGTTAATTGCGCCAAGGAAGGCCTGGTGGCAGGGTGCCGGGGAATAAAAAGCGTGCAGCAATCTTCGAAGGGGCGGATGGAGATGGGATAGGTATCTATTTCCCGGGAAATTTCGACGATTTCTTCCTTATCAAAACCGATTAAAGGTCGTAAAACAGGTAAAGTAGTCACGGCATTGATGGCCACCAGGTTTTCCAGGGTTTGGCTGGAAACCTGTCCCAAGCTCTCCCCGGTAAAAAGAACAGTAATCTTTCTTTTTTGTGCCAAACGGGCTGCAATACGAAACATGACCCTGCGCATCAGAGTGATGAGCAGGGGGCGCGGGCAGCGGGACATAATTTCCTGTTGGATCTCCGTAAAGGGAGCCAGATGCAGGGTGATCCTTTGGCCATAAGAGGCCAACTGTTGGCAGAGATCCAGGACTTTGTTGATCGCCCCTTCACCGGTAAAAGGAGGGCTGTGAAAGTGAAGCGCTTCAATTTCCACCCCTCTTTTCAGGGCCATCCAGCCGGCCACAGGGCTGTCAATGCCTCCGGAAAGTAAAAGCAGGCCTTTGCCCGTGACACCTACGGGCAGACCCCCCGGCCCTGGAAAGACCCGGGAATAAAGATAGGCCTTTTTTTCCCGTATTTCAATGTTAACAGGGATTTCAGGGTTGTGGACATCAACCCTCAGTTCAGGGTAGTTTTTTAAAAGATAGGCCCCAACCAGTTTATTGACCTCCGGGGAAAGATACGGGAATTTTTTGTTGGCACGGCGGGTGTTTACCTTAAAAGTTGTTTCTGGCTGGCAGGAGGCTAAAAGCTGTGCGGCCTGCCGGCAGATTTCGTCAAGGGATAGTTCTGCCTGGGATACGGGGCTGATGGAAACAATGCCGCATACCTTTTGCAACCGGCGCAGGGCGGGAAATAAATGTTCCTCAGCAGTGGTCACATAGTAGCGCCCCCGGATAAATTCAACCTGAAAGGGTTGCCCCAAACCTTGCAGTGCAGCTTCAATATTTTTAAACAGTTTTTTTTCAAAAAAAGGCCTGTTCTGACCTTTTAGTGCAATCTCTCCATAGCGGATTAAAAGTAAGTTTTCCAACAGCAGTTTCCCCCCATCCGGTAAACCAGAAGCCGGCATTTTTAGCCGGCTTTTTTCAATTAAAAAAATATTTTATGTTTCATTGGTAATAAATATTTGCGGTTGCCCCGGCCTTCCCCAGTTTAAAACAAAACCATGTAATTATACCGACAGGACCTCTTTCACCCCGGGGATTTCTTTTTTCAGCAAACGTTCAATGCCATGTTTCAGGGTTACGGTGGCCATGGGGCAGCCCCCGCAGGCCCCGGTCAATTTAACCCTGACAGTTCCATCATCTTCAACATCGATCAGAACAACATCCCCGCCGTCAGCCTGCAGGGCGGGACGGATTTTTTCCAAACTTGCTTCCACCTGTTCCTTCATAGAACGGGCACCCTCCTTTAAAATTTTCTGACTTTCATTATATCATAATAAAAAACAGAAACCAACACCGCAGCGGTTAAAAAATAGCATACCGGGTGCAGACCGCCGGCCGGGAAGGGCCGCAGCGCTTAAAAAACGTTGCTCCAGGTAAGCCGCCCGCGATCGGGGATATGTTTTAGGAGCATCAGTGCCTCGCCAAAGTCCCCCCGAGCGCTGTTTTTATCCCTGCTGTGCAGGTTTTCCTTGAGCCGGGCCAGCTTCATTTCTAAATTGTCCAGCTCCAGGTGATCTGTAAAGAGGGCCCATTTCTGGCTGGTATCATCCCAATTTTTTTTAAAAACTGCAAAGGCCTGGTGGCTTTTACCCCAGTTTTCATCATCCACGGCCCGGCCTACTGTTTCCAACTGGTTAATCAGTTGCAGGGAAGTCTGATCAAGGTAACGCTGGGTTAACACCCCGGAAATAATAATGATCAGGACCACACCTGCCACCAATAACCAACCTCCCCATTTGCGTGTCATCGGGATTCATCCTTTCTTTTGGAATAGATATCAATTTGCCCTTCTGTGTTGTATTGGGCAAAGAAAATATCTGCCGGGTTTTCAATTTTTTGTGCCCGGGCCTGTGCGAAAAGATCCTCCTCTGTAACGCCGGCCAGTTTCATATTCTGTTGGTTTAGCCTGCCATCCATAATCAACGTAATGGGCAGAGCGGGGTCCTTCATGTTGGCCAGGGCCAAATCTTTAACTGTGGGTGGGCGGGCGTCAACTTTGGGGATTACATTCAGGGTGCCGTTGTTTTCCAGAAGAGCATAGGCAATATCCGACATGTTGGGGTATTCCTTGTTGCGCAGTTGTTCTAACAAGTCGTTAATGTTCAAACGCAATTTCCGCAAATTTTCGGGAATGGGCCGCCCGTTTTCAATGACCAGTATGGGGGTTCCGCAAATAACAGCACGGGCTCTTTCGCTGCGCAAAACAACCAAAGAAAGGAATACTTCGGCTGCCAGCAGGACCAGGATGCCGATAATACCGTTCATCAAAGGGATCCCGGCGTCGCTCATGGGAATGACAGCCAATTCGGCGATGACAATGGTAACTACCAGTTCAAAGGGTTGCAATTGGCCGATTTGCCGTTTTCCCATCAAACGCATGACCACTACCAGAAGAGCATATAGAATGATGGCCCGGACAGCAATTAAGAGCATAATTATTTCTTCCCCCCGTTAAAATTTCATCTTTATTTTATCCTTAAAAGAGGATTATATTACCCTGCTGGGGGGTTGTATGTTGGAAAATGTCGGGTATAATTGAAAAAACGACTGTTGAAAGGGGCGGGCAAAGGTTGGCGGATGCAAAAAATTCCACGGTGGATACAAAAAAAATTTATGATCTTTTAATATTAGGGGCGGGCCCTGCGGGTTTGACAGCAGCGATATACGGTTGCCGTGCCAATTTAAACGTTTTGGTTTTTGAACAGATGCTGTCCGGTGGTGAAATAGCTTCTACAGACCGCCTGGACAACTACCCCGGTTTCCCGGAGGGAGTGGGCGGTGCAGAATTTGGACAGTTACTGGAAAAACAGGCCCGGCGTTTTGGGGCGGAAATCAGATCTGCTGTGATCGAAGAGGTAACCCCGGCGGGGGATCTGAAAAAAGTTTTAACCTCTCAAGGTTTGTTTTATGGCCGGGCGGTAATTGTGGCTACAGGAACTGTCCCGGGGGTTTTGGGTGTTCCGGGTGAAGAAAAGCTGCGGGGCAAAGGTATTTCCTTTTGTGCAACATGCGACGGCTTCTTTTTCCGGGGTAAAAAGGTGGCGGTGATCGGAGGCGGCGATGCAGCCTTGCAGGAGGCCCTTTTTCTGACGCGGTTTGCTGAAGAAATTATGCTTATTCACCGCCGGGATGAATTCAGGGCGGTTCCCTATTTGCAGGAACAGGTTTTCAAACAGCCCCGGATTAAAATTTTATGGGACACGGTGGTGAGGGGTTTTAACGGGGAACAGCAGTTGGAAGCAATAACCGTTGCAAATGTCAAGGATGGCCAAACGGCGGTTTTACCTGTGGATGGTGCCTTTTTATATATCGGCCGGAAGCCCAATACCGCCCTGTTAAAGGGAGTAGAAACAGACGGACAGGGCTATATTATAACCAGTGCAGAAATGGAAACCTCGCTGCCGGGAATTTTTGCCGCAGGGGATGTGCGCCATAAATTTTTACGCCAGGTGGTTACAGCTGCTGCCGACGGAGCTATTGCAGCGACCATGGCGGTAAGATATCTGGGCTGAATGCAAAATTTGTCACAAAGGGTGGTCAGTTGTCTGAATTCCTGCTATAATTGTATTCCAGGTAAAAATTGGGGATGGCTGGCAAGATAATCCTCCCGGTTACGGGAGGTGTGGACACCATGCGAAAGGAGGGAAGGTGCCGTTGTTTTCCTGCCGGTGAAAGCCGGGGATTGCACGGCATGCATGCAGTGAATACCAAACCCTTGGATGTTGACGATCAACAGTTTCAGAAGGAGATAGCAGCTTCCAGCGAACCAGTACTGGTGGATTTTTGGGCTTCCTGGTGCGGCCCCTGTAAGATGGTGGCCCCTGTTTTGGAGGAATTGGCAGCTGATTATGAGGGCAAGGTTAAAATTTTAAAGGTAAATGTTGATGAAAATCCGGATACTGCTTCCCGCTACAGTATTATGAGTATTCCCACCATGATTTTATTTAAAGACGGCGAACCCATCCAAACCCTGATCGGTTTTCGTAACAAAGAGGAACTGAAAGGTATTATCGACCCCAGTTTATAAGTTTTTAGTTTCGTCTATATTCCCCCTCTGTTGGTAATAATAAAGGCAGAGGGGGAATTTATTTTGCGCGCGATGTGGAAAGGTTCGTTAGGCTTTGGGCTGGTCAACATACCGGTGCGCCTTTTTGCGGCGACGGCAAGCAAAGAATTGAAATTCCGTTACCTGCATGCTCCCTGCCATACTCCCCTTGAGTACCGCAAAACCTGTCCAACCTGTGGACGGGAGGTACCCTGGGAAGAAATTACCCGCGGCTATGAATATTCAAAAAACAATTTTGTTATTTTAAGCGAAGAAGAAACAAAGGCGGCTGCCGGCAAGAGGGACGGTCTGATTGAAATCAGCGACTTTATGAATATTGAGGAAATTGATCCTTTGTATTTCCAAAAGGGGTATTACCTGGCCCCCGACGGCCCCAGTGCCAGGCCTTATGCCCTCTTGCAGCGGGCCATGCAGGAAACAGGAAAAATTGCTGTAGCCACCTTCACACTGCGCACGAAGGAATCTTTGGCGGTAGTCAGGACCTACGGGGAGATTCTTTCACTTTCCACCATGTTTTACCCGGATGAAGTGCGCCCTTGGCAGGAACTGCCTGATTTGCCCCAGGGTGTTGAGGTGCTGGAAAAGGAACTGCAGATGGCCAAAAAACTGATTGCCAGCATGGTCGTGCCCTTTGAGGCGGACAAATACCGGGATCGGCACCGGGAAGCTCTGCTGGATCTGATCGCAGCCCGGGTGGAGGGCAAGGAATTTGCTGTGGCCCCGGCCCCGGAAAGGGAAAAAGTGGTAGACTTGCTGGCGGCGTTGCAGGCCAGTGTGGAAAAAGCCGAGACGAAGAAGAAAAACAAGGCTGCAAAAAATGAGGAAGGGACGCCCCAGTCCCGCACACCTAAAAAAAAGGAAGCTGCAAGTGCCAAAAAATAAGGGTGCCGCCCGGCCGGAAGGGATGTTTGTAAACAGGTATTAAAATATTAGAGGACGCTTGAAACGGGGGGCGCTTGCTGTGTTTGCAAAAAAAATAGTACCGATGGAACCGCATTCCAAAAAAAAATTGGTTAAAGACCCGGACTATTGCTACCAAATAAAATGGGACGGGGTGCGGCTACTCACTTTTATCGCCGGTGAAAAAATGCGTTTGCAGGGCCGAAGTTTAAAGGACAAGAGCCTGCTTTACCCGGAATTGGCTGTACTGCCAGAATTAGTGCAAAGTAAAAACGTGATTCTGGACGGGGAAGTGATCGCTTTCCGTGAAAACCGCCCTGATTTTTATACAGTTATGCAAAGGGAACAGGCCAGCCCCAAAACGGCAGTCAGGTTGGCCCGCACGGTCCCGGTTTATTATATGGTTTTTGATCTTCTTTATTATGATGGTGCTTGGCTTTTGGAACAGCCCTGGGAAGCCCGCCAGGAAATTATTTTTAAACAGATCCTGACCGGTGACTGCCTGCAACTGACGGCCAGCTACCAGGAGGGAGAAACGCTTTTACAAAAAATGCGGGACAAAGGGATGGAGGGGGTTGTTGCCAAAAAAAAGGGCAGTCCCTACATTCCCGGGCCACGGCGTTCCAGCTACTGGTTTAAAGTTAAAATCCAGCAAACCCTGGCGGCTTATGTAGGGGGGGTGGCCCTGCGCAACCAAAAGCCGGTTTCCCTGCTGTTGGGTCTGGGCGGGAAACAACTGCAGGGGGGGGCAGAGGCAGCCGGGATCGGCGGGGGCAAGCTGCGGTATATCGGCAATGTCAGCAGTGGCCTGGGAGAAAAGGAATTGGCTGCCTGGTATGCATGGGCCGATGAAAACAGCTGCCCGGAAGCTCCTTTTGAAAATTATGTTCCTGTTCCCGGGCGGGGCGTTCTTTTTGTGCCGCCCTGCAAAAGAGTTTACGTCACCTTTAGTGAATGGACACCGTCCCTCAAGTTGCGTGCCCCCCGTCTGGCGGCTAAACCCGTTTCCCCACAACCCAACAATTAACAGCAGGCCGTGTGTTACACAGGGAGGTTTTTTACATGCCTGTTTCCTTGGACATTAACAGTAAAAATGTGCAGTTGACCAGTTTGGAAAAGGAGTTGTGGCCCGGTGAAGGGATCACCAAACACAGTCTGATCCAATATTACCTGGAAGTGGCCCCTTATATGCTGCCTCATCTTGAAAACCGTTACCTGGTTTTTCGGCGTTTTCCCCGGGGGATCAACGGTGAGGGTTTTTATCAGAAAAATTGTCCCCAGGGTGCGCCAGACTGGCTTGAAACCGTACCTTACAGTCACCAGGAAAAAACAACAAATTATATTCTTGCTACCGGGCCCGAAACCCTGGCCTGGCTGGGCAACCAGGGTTGCCTGGAAATTCACCCCTGGCTTTCCATCATTAATACCCCCGACAACCCTGATTTTGCCGTTTTTGATCTGGATCCCGCAGAGGGGATAGACTTTCCCCAAATTTGTTGTGTGGCTCATACCCTGCAGGAATTACTGCTCAGCAAAGGGCTGCGCTGTTATCCGAAAACATCCGGCTCCCGGGGTATACAGGTTTATCTTCCCCTGCAGCCTGTTTACAGTTACCAACAAGTCCGTGACTTTTCAGCAGCTGTTTTTGCAGAAGTTTTCCGGCTGCTGCCGGCAATAACTACCCTGGAAAGATCGCTGTCCCGCAGGGGCAAAAAAATTTACCTCGATCATCTGCAAAATGCTCGCGGAAAAACCTTGGTGGCCCCCTATTCCCCCCGGCCGCGTCCCGGGGCGCCGGTTTCCGCCCCCCTGGAATGGTCTGAGGTGGCGGCCGCCAACTTTTTGCCTGCTTCTTTTCACCTTAAAAACATTCTCCCCCGGCTACAGCAAAAAGGCGATCTTTTTGCTTCTGTTTTAAAAGATCGCCAGCTTTTGCCTTAACCAGCCGCCTAAGCCGCCCCCGGTGCCCGGCCCGGCCTTTGCTGTTGGCGCCCTGCCCGGTTTCCAACCGCTGCATTCTTCATTATTTTTAGATACCGACATCCGGAACCCTTTTAACCCCTTTTGCGTATTTTTCTGCCTTCCCGCCGCTGTAGCGTTCCCTGTTTTAGCCGGGGGCTTCAATTATGGCAGGGATGTTTTGGGAAGGTTTTTTAAAGGGCCCTGTTTTATTGCCTGCTTTAAATTTCTTAACGGACAAGCAGGTTTTTTGATTGTTTTGTGGAATAAATATTTTTAGGCAGTACCTTGTTTTTGAGGGGGGGGAAATGGCAAAATAAATAAATTTTCATTTTTTTTTGACTAAAAAGGGGGTTAAAAAAAATGATTAGAAAAAACGTTTTTTGGGCCACGCTGTTGATTTTTTGCATGGTCTTGGTAATGGTGACGGGTTGTGGCCAGCCGGCGACCGCCCCGGAAGGGGAAGAAAATGGGGAAGGGCCCTCCACAGGTGCAGAAGTGGTTAAAGTAGGCATGGTGGGGCCCCTGACGGGTGGTGCGGCCACCTATGGCACCAGCGTGCGCAATGGTGTGCAAATTGCTATTGATGAAGCCAATGAAAACGAAGAAATTCCCGGCGTTGTCCTGGAACTTAACGCCGAAGATACCGAAGGTGACTGGTCCAAAGCAGCCAACGCTTTTTCCAAGCTTATTGAACAGAACAAGGTAAATGTAATTGTTGGTGGGGTTTTAAGTTCTGAAACAGAGGCGGGCGGACCGATTACCATGGGAGGTAAAATCCCCGCCATTTCACCGTCTTCAACTGCCACAGGGTTGACGCTCGGCAATCCCTATCTTTTTAGGAACTGCCTTTCTGATGAAGTGCAGGCCTCCCAGTTGGCAGAATATGCTGTGACCGAACTGGGTTTTAAAAAATTTGCCATTCTTTACACCAACAACGACTACGGTGTGGCACTAAAGAATGCTTTTGAAAAAACCGCCAAAGAACTGGCTGAAGTGGTGGCGATAGAAGCCTTCATGGACAACGATGAAAACTTCAAGCCCCAGCTCACTTCCATTCAGACAAAGGGCCCGGAGGCCATTTTTATTGCCGGTTATTATACAGAAGCGGCTAAAATTGCCCAACAGGCTTCGGAGCAAGATTTAGACGTCCAATTTTTAGGGGCAGACGGCTTCTATTCCCCGGTACTGATGGAAATTGGCGGGGAAGCAGTTGAAGGGGCTATTTTCACTGCCGGTTTCCATTCCGGCGATGAATCAGCTACTGTGCAAAACTTCGTGAATAAATATCAGGAACTTTTCAACGAGGAACCGGATATGTTTGCGGCGCAGGCTTATGATGCTGCCCGTATCGTTATTGCCGCCATGAAAACCAAAGGAACCTCTGCGGAACAGATTCGTGAGGGCCTGGCTGAAACCAAGGATTTCCCCGGTATCACAGGTAATACAAGTATTGACGAAGAAGGGGATACCCTGAAAGATGTCCTGATTTTGAAAGTTGAAGAGGGAATCTTCAACAGGATTAGATAACAGAACAGGATTCACAGTAGTTTATAAAAAAAGCAGCAGCGCAGGGGAGGGACTCCCCCTCCCCTATCTTTAAACCAGGGATGCCCCATAGCAGTTTTACTATATTTCCCAGCCAGATGTTCTTGCAACTTCAATATAACAGCCGGTCCAAGTTATTATTCGAGGTGGAGTTATGTTTTTTCAGCAATTAATAAACGGCATAGTTCTCGGCAGCACATATGCACTTATCGCCTTAGGTTATACCATGGTTTACGGTATTGTGGAATTAATCAATTTTGCCCACGGTGAAATCTACATGTGCGGCGCTTTTGTAGGGATGTACCTGGTTACAGTTTTCAAGGTGCCCTTTGTGCTGGCTTTTCTGGTGGCGATGATCGCCGCCAGCCTTTTGGGTGTTACAGTGGAATTTATAGCCTACCGGCCCTTACGCCGTTCTTCCAGGTTGGCGGCTTTGATTAGCGCAATTGGGGCTTCAATATTTTTGCAAAACCTGGCCCTGCTTGTCATGGGGCCCCGCCCTTATTCCTTTCCCAGTCCCTTTACCCCCAAGGCGTACAAGACTTCTCTGGTGACTATTTCCAAAGTAGAATTGATTATCCTGGCAGTTTCCTTTCTTTTAATGGTCGGGTTAACTTTTTTAATCCAAAAAACCAAAATTGGGAAGGCCATGCGGGCTACGGCCCAGGATAAAGATGCCGCCAGTTTGATGGGTATCAACATTAACCAGATTATTACAACAACCTTTGCTGTAGGTTCGGCGCTGGGGGCAGCAGCAGGGGTGATGGTTGGCATCTATTTTCGGTCTGTTGCACCGATGATGGGTTTGATGCCCGGTTTAAAAGGCTTTGTTGCCGCTGTTCTGGGGGGGATTGGCAGTATTCCGGGGGCGATGTTGGGCGGGCTTCTGCTGGGTGTCGCCGAGGTGATGGGCGCTGCCTATATCTCTTCGCAGTACCGCGATGCGGTGGCCTTCACGATCCTGATTGTTGTTTTATTTTTCAAACCTGCAGGTCTGATTGGCAGGTTTTTACAGGAAAAGGTATAACATTTACCCCTTTTTCCAGGGCAGGGAAAGCCTACTGCAGTGTATGCAGCAGGATTTGTGGAACGCAGGGTGTTATGGCGGCCTTTAAAATTATGGACGCCTGGTATATAATAGTACCTAGGGCAAAAATTTTTGCCTGGCCTTAAAGAAGGTGAAAAGGACGTTGTTCAGCGCATATTATTTGCAAATTATGATCCTGGTGGGCATTAATATTATTATGGCTGCCAGTTTGAACTTGATTACCGGCTTTACAGGCCAGCTGTCTATTGGCCATGCTGCTTTTATGAGCTTGGGGGCCTATGCAGCTGCGCTGGCCACCCTTAAATTAGGGTTACCTTTTTTTGGTTCCCTATTGCTGGGGGCCTTTGTAGCAGCTGTTTTTGGTGTTTTAATTGGTATTCCCACTCTTAAATTAAGAGGCGATTATTTAGCCATCGCCACCTTGGGGTTTGGAGAGATAGTGCGGATTGTATTTTTGAACCTTAAAATTACCGGTGGTGCAGTGGGCCTAAGGGGCATTCCCAAAAACACTACGTTGCTTTGGGTGATTATTGCTGTAATCCTGACCCTTTTTATTCTGAATCGTATTTTAAAATCGCGTGTCGGCCGGGCATTGATTGCCATCCGGGAAGATGAAACCGCTGCAGAATCAATGGGCATCAATACCACCTATTTTAAAATTCTTGCCTTTGGCGTAGGGGCTTTTTTTGCCGGTTTAGGGGGAGGGCTTTTTTCACATTATTTTCAGTATATTCACCCCGGCAGTTTTGGTTTTTTACGCTCTATTGAACATTTGTGTATGGTTGTTTTAGGCGGTATGGGCAGCATGTGGGGTTCGGTTATCGGCGCTGCAGCCCTGACGGCTATCCCGGAATTTTTAAGGGCCAGTGCTGATTACAGGCAGCTTTTTTATGGTGCCATTTTGGTGCTGATGATGAGGCTCAGACCAGAGGGAATTATCGGTGAAAAAATTTCACGGCGTAAACCCCCCCGGGGCAAGGATAAAAAGTTGGGTAAAATAAACATTTTTAAGGCTTTCAGCAGGTAGTATATAATAGCACAACAATAGCTTTCAAATTTTTTGACGGCTGAAGGGATTAACTGTTTTTCTGTTTTTCTTTCAAAGGAGGATGAGGGTATTTGCTGCAGAAAAGGGTAAATAATGGCTATATTCTTGATGCTGTGCAGTTAAGCCGCAGTTTTGGCGGTTTAAAGGCGGTAGATCGTGTTGACTTTTTTATCAGGGATAAAGAAATAGCCGGCCTGATTGGGCCCAACGGCGCAGGTAAAACCACCTTGTTTAACCTGTTTACAGGCCATTACCAGCCCACAGAGGGGGATATATACCTGGGCAATGAAAAAATAGGGGGCCTGAAACCGCATCAAATCACAGCAAAGGGGATAGCACGCACTTTTCAAAACATTCGTCTTTTTGGGGGCATGACTGTGCTGGATAATGTTCTCATTGGCGGACACAGCCGTACCACTACAGGCTTGTTGGGAGCTATTTTTCAAAGCCCTAAAGATAAAAAGGAGGAAAAAGAAGCCAGGGAAAACGCCCTTTTTTTGTTATCCTTTGTGGGCCTGGATACTAAAAAGGATGAGCTTTCCAAAAACCTGGCCTATGGAGAACAGCGGCGCCTGGAAATTGCCCGTGCTCTGGCTGCAGATCCCAAGCTATTACTGCTTGACGAACCGGCCGCCGGTATGAACCCCCAGGAAACAAACAACCTGATGCAACTGATTTCCCGTATTCGGGACAAAATGGAAAAAACAATTTTGTTGATCGAACATGACATGCGTGTTGTGATGGGTATTTCAGAGCGGATTGCTGTTTTAAATTATGGGAAAAAAATTGCCGAAGGATCACCACAGGAAATTCAACGCAATGAAACGGTAATCGAAGCTTATTTGGGCGTGTCTGCCTGAAAAGGCACTTTACGATACTGTTTTGAAAAAGGGGTCGGGTTATTTTGCTGTTGGTTGAAAATATATCTACATTTTATGGTAATATCCAGGCTTTAAACCAAATAACATTTAAGGTTGAAGAAGGCGAAATTGTAACGCTGATCGGCGCGAACGGAGCCGGCAAAACAACGACTCTGCTGACGGTTTCCGGACTGTTGAAACCTGCGGAGGGGCAAATTGAATTTTACGGAAAAAGGATTGATGGTCTCCCCCCCCATGAGATTGTTAAACGCGGTATTTCCCATGTTCCGGAGGGCAGGCGTATTTTCCCGCGACTTACACTCCTGGAAAATCTGGAAATGGGCGCCTACACACGTCGGGATAAAAACGGTTTGCAACAGGACTTGAAAAATGTATTTGAAACCTTTCCCCAGCTGAAGGGACGGGAAAAGCAATATGCGGGCACGTTAAGCGGTGGTGAACAGCAGATGCTGGCTATCGGCCGGGCACTGATGTCCCGCCCCAAATTGTTGTTATTAGATGAACCTTCAATGGGCCTGGCGCCGATGGTTGTGCAGGAAATCTTTCATATTATTGAAGATATTAATCGCCAGGGGACAACAATCCTGCTTGTGGAGCAAAACGCCCAACTGGCTCTGAGAGTCGCACAACGGGGCTATGTGTTGGAAACAGGAAAAATTACCCTTCATGATCAGGCTTCTTCCCTGCTGTTAAATGATGAAGTACGTAAAACATATTTGGGTGAATAGGAATTTTTACAACGACGTCAGCGTCCCCCTGATTTATTCGTAGGGAACATGTCAATAATAGTAAGTTGTTAAAAAATATTACTTTACACTAAATCCGGACAAATGCAGTCCGGGTTTTATTTTTATGTTTAAAAGGGGCGGTGTTGACAAATAGTTTTTTCTATCTTATGATAAAATTGTGAATTGTTAATTATTGCTTCCCACTTGCATGGAGGTTAAAGCGTTTTATAAATACTGAAATGTGATTGAAGCGTACCAGGCAGCGTGCATTGCGGGAACGGACGTATGCATGGTATTAACCCGGCGGGGATAAAATAAAAGAGATCGACAATAAATATAGCGTAATTTCTTTCAAAGGGAATTACATGTAAAAGGGGTTAAAAATGTGAATGTTGTCAATCTCCAGGAAAGAAAAAGAAAAAAAATAGAAAAAAACCTATTGGCCTTTCAAGAGCGTTTTTGGGAATGGGTTTTTACCTACCGCTGGAAACCATGTGCGGAATGTACAGATCTGCTTTTTTACCTTTGGAAGCAGGAAAACATCTGGTCACAGCTCTGCGGCACCTGCAGTTCTTACTTTTATCATTATCAGGTGCTTTATGTCAGGGCCATTAAAACTGTTTGCCAAAGGGGTAAAAAGGTCCCTACATTTCAGGAATTGGAAGATTGGTATTTTCAACAGGAGCAGCTCTGAGGGGGTGGGGGGCCCTCAAAACAGTTTTGTCTTACCTTTGCTTACCTAAGGGCGCCAAAGTGGTGTCCAAGAAAATATTTATAATAATTAGAGATATTAAGGGTAATTACATAGAAACAGCTGTAATAGGCTGATAAAGTGTTCTAAAGGGGCAGCCGGGTTTGTGGTTACCGTAAAGCGTTTAAAATGCAACTTGATTTTACCACCCCCGGATCATGTATAATAGTAATTACAAAGGTCAAAGAAGGTCAAACCGGTTTAAGTCAGCAGTCAACGGGGGCACGGGCTAAAGAAACAGTGCCGGAGGAGGCTGGTTTGGAAATGAAATGGGGAAAAAAATGAGTAATCTTTCCAACAGTATGGAGGAATACCTAAAAAGGCTTTTGACTTTAAGCACGGCGGGTTTTATTGATATTCGGCGCAAGGAACTGGCCAGCAAGTTCAGCTGTGTTCCTTCCCAGGTAAATTATGTTTTGGAAACGCGTTTTACGCTGGATAAAGGTTACCTCGTGGAAAGTAAAAGGGGCGGCAAGGGCTTTGTCCGCATCCGCAAGATTCAACTGCCGGCGGAAAACATCCTGGCCCTGTTTTTTCAGGAAATTATGACCGGCAGGATTAACGAAAGTAAAGTCAGCGGTTTAATTCAAAGGCTTTATGAATCAAAGTATATTTCTTTTCGTGAATCAAAAATAATGGAGGCTGCTCTGGAAAGCCTGAAAATCATCAAGGATGAGCTGCTCAGGGAAAAGTTAAGGGCAAGTTTGTTTCACGAGATGCTCCTGATGTTGGTAAAAATAACTTTATAGAATAAGGTTTTGTGGGTGCTGTTTAAAGGTATGAAAAGGTGAAAGCCGGCCCTGCAGGGACGGGGTAAAGGGGAAGGAAAAAGGAGGGCGGGAAGTAAAATGCTTTGTGAAAGATGTGGGAAAAAAAATGCCACCGTGCATGTCACAAAAATTGTTAATGGTAACAAAACAGAGCTTTACCTTTGTGAAGATTGTGCCCGGGAAAAAGGTGAAACAGAAATTACCTTTGAAGGAAAATTTCCTTTACACCAGTTTTTTTCAGGTTTGATGGGTATTTTCCCTCCCGGCGGCTCTGAAACAGTGGTTTCCAAAAGTTCCAGTGGGCTGCAGTGCCCTGCCTGTGGATTAACCTATACCCAGTTTGGCCAGGTGGGCCGCTTTGGCTGTGCCCAATGTTACGAAGCTTTTACACAAAACCTGCTTCCTCTTTTTAGGCGCTTGCATGGAAACCAGAAACATATCGGTAAAATTCCATTAAGAGCCGGTTCTTTTGTGCGGTTAAAAAAGGATATTGAAGATTTGAAGAAAGAACTTTATGAAAAGGTGGCGGCAGAGGCTTTTGAGGAGGCCGCTGTATTACGGGATAAAATTAGGCAACTTGAAGGCGAGCTTGCCGGCGGGAGTGAAGACCATGCCTGATCAGGATAAACTTTCCCCGCGGGATGAGGTGTCGGGCAACCCGCTGGAGGATATTATGAAGGCCAACCAGGAAGAGGAAAAGTTGCAGCAGAAGAGAAGAAAAGAAATGACCAGTAAATGGATGGAGGGACGGGGTCCTGAGGCAGAAATCGTAATCAGCAGCCGGGTCAGGCTGGCCCGGAATATGCGGGAAATCCCTTTTCCCCCGCTGGCTTCTGATGAACAGCGTAAAAAGGTTTTTGCCTTGGCTGAAAAAATTATAGAAAATCAACAGGGTAAAAAAGATGCTTTAAGAATGATCGACATTAGTTCCCTTACGCCTGTGTTCCGCCAGGCATTGGTAGAAAAACACCTGATTAGCCCCTTGTTGGCCAAGGAAAACCTTTGCAGCGCCCTGTTGTGCCGCGAGGATGAAGTGGTCAGTATTATGATTAATGAAGAGGACCATTTCCGGATCCAATGTTTACTGCCCGGGCTGCAGTTAAAAAGGGCCTGGCAGGAAGCCTCCCGTTATGATGACTTTCTGGAAGGCCAGGTAGACTATGCCTTTCATGAAGAAAGGGGTTACCTGACGGCCTGCCCGACAAATGTCGGTACCGGGATGCGCGCCTCTGTGATGTTGCATTTACCGGCACTGGTTATTACCCAGCAGATCAAACGGATTTTTGCGGCAATTAACCAGGTCGGTCTTGCTGTCAGGGGGTTTTATGGTGAAGGGACGGAAATAGTCGGTAATTTATTGCAACTTTCCAACCAGGTTACTTTAGGTCAAACTGAAGATGAAATATGGCAGAATCTTGACGGTGTTACCCGGCAATTAATCAACCAGGAAAAGAAAGCGCGGGAACATCTTCTGAATGAAGGACGGGAAAAACTGGCCGATCGGGCCGGCAGGGCTTTTGGCATTTTAAAATATGCCCACCTGCTCGATTCCCAGGAAACCATGAAACTTCTCTCCGAAGTGCGGCTGGGAGTTGACTTGGGCCTTTTAAGAGGTGTTTCCCTGCAGATGCTTAATGAGCTGTTAATTCTTACCCAGCCGGGTTGCCTGCAGTATCTTAAAGGAACATCCCTGAGCTCTTATGAAAGGGATCTGGAAAGGGCGGTACAGATACAAAAGTATTTGGCCTGAATATAAAAATAGTAAACAGCATCGGGATAAAAATTAAATTTAAATTATAATCCACCATCATGCAATTTGATGCGAAGGAGTGAAAAGTTTATGTTTATGTTTGGCCGCTTTACAGAAAGGGCGCAGCAGGTATTGGTGCTCGCCCAGGAAGAAGCAAAAAGGTTAAACCATAACTTTATTGGCACAGAACATATCCTGTTGGGGCTGGTCCGGGAGGGTTCCGGTATTGCCGCCCGCAGCTTGCAAAATTTAAGTGTGGAGCTGCCCCGGGTCCGGGCCGAGGTGGAAAAGATCATCGGTAAAGGCGAAAAGTCACCGGTGCAGGGTATCAGCTATACGCCGCGTGCCAAAAAGGTAATAGAACTGGCCATCGAGGAAGGGCAAAATTTGGGCCATAATTATGTAGGCACAGAACACCTTTTATTGGGACTTTTAAGAGAAGGTGAAGGCATTGCCGCACAGGTTTTGACTATTTTGGGCATCGATCTTAAAAAAGCCCGCCGGGAAGTGATCCAGCTTTTAGGCGGTGAATCGCAGTTGGGAGGGGGAGGCGGTCATAAAAACGTTCCCCAGACCCCAACAGTGGATGCCTTCGGCCGCGATCTGACCCAGATGGCCCGTGAAGGAAAACTGGACCCGGTGATCGGCCGGGAAAAGGAAATTGAAAGGGTAGTCCAAATTCTCAGCCGGCGCACAAAAAATAATCCTTGTTTAATCGGCGAACCCGGCGTGGGTAAAACTGCGGTTGCCGAAGGGTTGGCCCAGCGCATTACAGAAGGCAAGATTCCTGATATCCTGCGGGATAAAAGACTGGTTACCCTGGAGCTGGCGGCTGTTGTTGCCGGCACCAAGTACCGGGGCGAATTTGAGGAACGCCTGCGTAAGTTGATGCTGGAATTACAGCAGGCCGGGAATGTCATTATCTTTATTGATGAACTGCATACCATCATCGGTGCCGGTGCGGCTGAGGGGGCTATCGACGCCTCCAACATTCTCAAGCCCGCCCTGGCCAAGGGTGAGCTGCAGGCTATCGGCGCAACCACTGTCGACGAATACAGGAAATATATTGAACGTGATCCGGCACTGGAAAGGCGTTTCCAGCCGATCATGGTGGGGGAACCTACCAAGGAGGAGAGCCTGGAAATCTTGAAAGGCCTGCGTGATCGCTATGAAGCACATCATCGTGTTAAAATTACCGATGAAGCGCTGGAAGCAGCGGTTAGTTTGGCAGATCGCTATATTCAGGATCGTTACCTGCCCGACAAAGCCATTGACTTGATTGATGAAGCAGGTTCAAGGGTTAGGTTACGCAATTATACAGCTCCCCCTGATTTAAAAGAAATGGAAGATAAACTGGATAATATTCGCCAGGAAAAGGAAGCTGCTGTGCGGAGCCAGGAATTTGAACGGGCGGCCCGCCTGCGTGACAAAGAACAACAGTTCAGAGGCCAATTAAATGAACTCAAAAAACAATGGGAACAAAAAAAGGTGGTCTCTGATCAGGCTCTGGTTACTGAAGAAGATATTGCGCATATTGTTTCCAGCTGGACGGGCGTGCCTGTGCAGAAATTGGCAGAGGAGGAAGCAGAGCGCCTGCTGCGCATGGAAGAAATTTTACACCTGCGGGTTATCGGCCAGCACGAGGCTGTTGAAGCTGTTTCCCGGGCTATCCGCCGCGGCAGGGCCGGGCTTAAAGATCCCAAAAGACCGATCGGTTCCTTTATTTTCTTGGGGCCCACCGGCGTAGGGAAAACAGAGCTGGCCCGCAGCCTGGCAGAAGCAATTTTCGGTGACGAGGAAGCAATGGTCCGCCTGGATATGTCCGAATATATGGAAAAACACACTGTTTCCAGGCTTATCGGTGCTCCTCCGGGCTATGTAGGCTATGACGAAGGGGGGCAGCTGACCGAAAAGGTCCGCCGCAAGCCCTACAGCGTGATTCTGTTGGATGAAATTGAAAAGGCGCACCAGGACGTTTTTAATATTTTACTACAGATTTTGGAGGACGGCCGCCTGACTGACGGCAAGGGGCGGACTGTTAATTTCCGTAATACAGTTGTAATTATGACCTCTAACGTGGGCGCAAACTTTATTAAAAAACAGCAGGGGATGGGGTTCCGGCCGGCTGATCCGGATAAAACACATGAATTTATGAAGGGCCGGCTTCTTGATTCCCTTAAAAAAACTTTCCGGCCTGAATTTTTAAACCGTGTCGATGACCTTATTGTCTTTAAGTCGCTTACCCGGGAAGACTTAGGCCAAATCGTCAACCTGATGCTAAAAGACTTAGGAGGGCGCATTGAAGAACACGGTTTACAGATTGAGGTGACCCCGGAGGCCAAGGAACAGTTGGCCAAGGAAGGGTATGATCCGGCTTATGGTGCCCGCCCGCTGCGGCGTGTGATTCAAAAAAGGCTGGAGGACGGTATTTCTGAAGAACTGCTCCGGGGAGGTTTTACCTCCGGGGACGTCATTGTTGTTGATAAACCGGCGGGAGAAGAAAAACTGATTTTTACTAAAAAACAGGTAGAGCCGGGCAAAGAACTCAAAGAGAAAGAAGAGGCACCGCCGAATTAATCCCGGTTTGTGGCAGCTTAAAGGCTAAAAACAGATAGCAAGAACTAACCCCGCTAGAAACAGCGGGGTTTTTGTTTATTAAAATTAAGAAAATTCTGGCGCAGGAATAAAGGCCAATGACAGCGAAATTAAGCGTGGACAAATTATGATTCGCTTTAATCTTCTTTTAATGAAATTTCAAAAGGAATTTCACTTTGTTTGTCGAAATTAAAGTACTGTTGCAGGTAGTATAAGTGGTTGGGGATGAAAGAAAAAAGGATCCCGCCTGGTAACGGCCATGGCAACCAGCTTTTTTTAAAGGAGGAGTGTCCAAGTGAAAATAGCTGTATCGGGTAAAGGTGGAGTGGGTAAAACAACTGTCGCTGCTAATCTAATTTACCATTTTGCAAAAAACGGATTCGATGTTTTTGCTGTAGATGCTGATCCCGATGCCAGTTTAGGCCTGGCCTTGGGGGTGGATCCTCAAAAATTGGCTACTTTGGTGCCCCTTGTAGAGATGGAAGAAGTTATTGCGCAAAAAAGTGGTGGCAAAGGGGCCTTTTACAACCTCAATCCAGACGTGGAAGATGTTGTTGATGATTACAGTCTGCAGCAAGACCGGGTTAAATTTTTAATCATGGGCGGCATTAAGCAGGGAGGTTCGGCTTGTTATTGCCGGGAAAACTCTTTTCTGAACGCTGTTCTCAATTCCCTGTTGCTCGATAAAAAAGAAGTGGTGGTCCTGGATATGAGCGCGGGTATTGAACACCTGACCCGCGGCACGGCTCGGGGTGTGGATATGATTATTGTGGTGACGGAGCCGACCAGGGCCAGCCTGAAGACTGCTGAAGTAGTGAAGAAGTTGGCTGCAGATTTAGGTGTCGAAGACGTCAGGATTTTGGGTAATAAAATTCGCAGGCCGGAAGAAGAAAATTATTTAAGGGAAAATTTCGCTCCCGAAGAAATTATCGGGATTTTGCCTTTTGAGGAAGAGGTTTGGGAAAGTTCCATGGTAGATTCCCCACAGGGTTTTGGCAAGGGGAATTTGTTAAGCGGGATGGAGGGTGTTTATCAAAAGATTATGGAGAAACAGGGGGTGACGGGGGGATAATACGCAAGGTATTCTTAAGGACAACTTATTTATATTAACTCAAGAGGAGGTAAGGAAAGAATATGGCGAAAACCGATAAGAAAAAAGACCGCAATAGAAGTGTTGATCCAGCTGTTTTGGAAATTCTTGCCAAGACAGAGGATAGCGGTATAGAGACCGCCTATGACCGTTACTTGAAAATGCAGCCGCAGTGTAACTACGGTGAACAGGGGATTTGCTGCCGTATATGCATTCAAGGCCCCTGCCGTATCACTAAGCGGGCTGACAAAGGGATTTGTGGGGCAACTGCCTACACCATCGTTGCCCGCAACCTGGTTCGTTACGAATTGGGTGGTTGTACCGCCCACGCCGACCATGGTCTTCACTCCACGCTTTTAGCCCGGGAAGTGGTTGAAGGTAAAGCACCGGACTATAAGATAACGGATACCAAGAAATTATATGCCCTTGCAGAGCGCATGGGAGTATCCACTGAAGGTAAAGAAGACAAGGCGATTCTAAAGGATTTGGTGGATATCGCCATTGCCGATTTCAACCGTTTGGATGGACAGGATCTGTATTGGCTTCCCAAGGTTATCGTGCCCGAAAGAACTGAAAAATTCCAGGATTGCAATATTCTGCCCAGCAGTATCCATCGCACCATCGCTGATGCTATGGCCCAGACACACGTGGGGATGGACGCTGATCCCGTTAACCTTGTGTTTAGGAGCCTGGAAGTTTCTTTGGCCGACTACACCGGTGAACACATTGCCACCAGCCTCTCCGATGTTTTGTTTGGCACACCCAAACCGGTTGTTTCCGAGGCGAACATGGGTGTCCTGGATGAGGACTATGTGAATATTGCCGTTCACGGCCATAACCCCATCCTGAGCGAAATGATTGTGCAGGCCGCCCGGGAAATGAAGGGCGAAGCAGAAAAAGTGGGCGCCAAAGGAATCATCTGTGCGGGTATCTGCTGTACCGGTAACGAACTGCTGATGAGGCAGGGTGTACCGATTCTCACCAACTACGCCTCCCAGGAATTGGCGATTATGACCGGCGCTGTTGATGCCATGGTAGTTGATATCCAGTGTATCATGCCGGGTATTCAGCCGGTGTCGGAATGCTTCCATACCCGTATCATTACCACCAGCCCCTCCGTTAAAATCCCCGGGGCTTACCACCTTGATTTCGACGAAGCCCGGGCTATGGAAAAGGCGCGCGAGGTTATTGAAATTGCCATCGCTGCCTATCAGGAAAGAAACAGGGAAGTTTTCATTCCCCAAATTAAACATAAAGTTGTGGCCGGCTTTAGTGTAGAGGCAATGCTCGATCTGTTTGCAGCGATTAACCCCGAAAGGCCGATCAGCGTGCTTACAGATGCCATTACTGCCGGTGAATTGCGCGGGGTCTGCCTGCTGTGCGGCTGTAACAACCTGAAGCGCATCCACGACGAAATGCACATTGAAATTGCCAAGGAACTGGCGAAAAATGATGTTCTGTTGGTAGCTACAGGGTGTGCGGCACAGGCTTACGCCAAGACCGGCCTGCTCAACGGGGATGCCGTGGAGAAATTTGCCGGTGACGGGCTCAAGGCTTTTATGAACCGCCTGAATGAAGCCAACAAGGATCAGTTACAGGAAAAACTTCCTTTAGTCTTCCACATGGGTTCCTGCGTTGACAACTCCCGGGCCTACGATCTGATGACCTTCATGGCCGAGGAAATGGGATTGGATACACCGAAGGTACCTTATGCGGCCAGTGCGCCCGAGGCGATGAGTGAAAAAGCCATTGCCATCGGTAGTTGGCTGGTTACTTTGGGCCTGCCCACCCACGTTGGTGTGGTACCCCCAATTCCCGGCAGCCCGCTGGTAGACGGTATTGCCCTGCAGATTGCCCAGGATGTCTACGGCGGCTACTTTATCTGGGAAACAGACCCCCAGAAGAGCGCCGAAAAAATTCTTGCGGCCTTGGATGAGAGGACCTGGAAACTGAGAATGCACCAGAAAGCCAAAGAAACCTATGAAACGGAGACAATTTCGACAACCTGGTAATATTTTATATTGTTCAAAAAGGAGGTAAGAACTCATATGACAGATTCTGGCGTATTAAGAAGGGAATGGGAAGATTCCTTTGAAGAGATATATGAGGGTGCAGTTGACGAGGCCAATCCCCCTTTACCGCTATTTCAAAAGGCGTATGATGGAGCGATCATCGCTACCAGTTACGCTGAGATTTTACTGAACAAGGCTATCAGGCGCTATGGCCCGGAACATCCCGTAGGCTATCCGGATACCGGCTATTACCTGCCGGTTATCACCGCCTATAGCGGCGAACAGGTGACCAAGCTGGGTGAACTAGTACCTATCCTGAACCGTTTACGCAACCAGATTAAAGAAGAACTTAACTTTTTAAATGCCCGGCTCTGCGGTGAGGCAACAGCTTATGCCGCGGAAATAATTGAAGCAGTACGCTATCTGAAGGGCGACAATCTGCATGTGATCCCCTGGACGGGCTTTTTGGGCGACCCCGTTGTCCGTCGCTATGGGATTCTGCTTGTGGACTGGACAATTCCCGGCCAGGCAGTCCTGGTAGGTAAAGCCAAGTCCTCAGAAGCCCTGGGTAAAATAGTGACTGATCTGCAGTCCAAGGGTTTCATGATTTTCATGAGCTATGAAGTTATTGACCAGGCTATCGATGCCGGGTGCAGGTTGGGTATTGACTTTATTACCTTCACTACCGGTAACTTTACACAGGTAATCCACGCGGTTAACTATGCCCTGCGGGCCGGCCTGGCCTTCGGCGGCATTCCTCCGGGAGAACGTGAAAACCAGCGTGACTACCAGCGTCGCCGGGTGCGGGCTTTTGTGCTGCATTTCGGTGAAAGGGATGAAGTGCAGATCGCTGCTCACTTTGCAGCCATCTTTATGGGCTTCCCCGTTTTAATTGACCATGAACTGCCGGCAGACGAACAGATTCCCAACTGGTATATCTCTCATCCTGATTATGACACCATGGTGCAGGTGGCGATGGAAGTCCGGGGCATCAAAATCAAGATCGTTGATATTCCGGTACCCTTTATGGTGGCCCCTGCTTTTGAAGGAGAGGCTATCCGTAAGAAAGATATGTACATGGAATTTGGCGGTGGCCGTACGCCCTCCTTTGAATTGGTCAGGATGGTGGGTGAAGACGAAATTGAAGACGGCAAGGTAGAGCTTATCGGGCCGGAAATAAATGATATAGAACCGGGTTCGGCCATCAGTGGCGGCTTGGATATCAGGATCTATGGCCGGAAGATGCAGGTAGACTTCGAAGCAGTCCTGGAACGCCGTATCCACGACTTCATCAACTACGGCGAAGGTTTATGGCATACAGCCCAGCGTGACATTGCCTGGTATCGTGTAAGCCATGACTGTGTAGCCAAGGGCTTCAAATTCCGGCACTATGGGGATCTGCTTATAGCAAAGTTCAAGGATGATTTCCCTGCTATTGTTGACCGTGTGGAGGTTAAAATTTATACAGATCCCAAGGTTGTAGAAGAACAATTGGCAGTGGCCAGGGAAGTCTACGCTGAGCGTGACGCCCGCCTGGCCGGTCTGACTGACGAGTCTGTTGAGGAATTCTATTCCTGTAAACTTTGTCAGTCTTTTGCACCCAACCACTGCTGCATCGTAACACCTGAGCGTCTGGGTCTTTGCGGTGCTGTCAGCTGGCTGGACGGCAAGGCCTCCTTTGAAATTGATCCCAACGGGCCGTGCGAACCGGTTAAAAAAGTTGGTTTGATCGATGAAAGATTGGGTATCTGGGAATCCATCAACGAATATGTTTACCTAAACTCAAACCGTACCATTGAGGAATGTTCCATGTATTCCTTCATCGAACGGCCCATGACCTCCTGCGGCTGTTTCGAAGCGATCATGGGCATTGTGCCAGAAGTCAACGGGGTTATGGTTACCACCCGGGAACACGGTGGTATGACCCCCTGCGGGATGAACTTCTCCACGCTGGCCGGCTCCGTTGGTGGCGGTGTTCAGACCCCCGGCTTTATGGGACACGGGCGCAGCTTTATTCTCAGCAAGAAATTCATCAGTGCAGACGGCGGTTTGGCCCGCTTGGTCTGGCTGCCCAAAGAATTGAAAGACTGGTTGGGGGATGACCTGCGTAAGTCTGCAGAAGAACAAGGTTTAGGGGCCGACTTCGTCGACAAGATTGCTGACGAAACCATTGGCACTACCGCTGAAGAAATTACCCCCTTCCTTGAGGAAAAAGGTCACCCGGCCTTGACTATGGATCCGTTGATGTAGTTTGCGCGAAGAAAACCTTGGATGGAGCACGGCGATGAAGTCCGGGGTTTTATCTTCATAACTGTAATATAAGTAAAGAAAGGAGTCGAAACAATGGGTTTAACGGGATTGGATATTTTTAAACACCTGCCCAAAACCAACTGTAAGGAGTGCGGTTTCCCCACCTGTTTGGCTTTCGCCATGGCGTTGGCAAACGGTAAAACATCCCTGGATCTATGTCCTTATGTGTCAGATGAGGCCAAGGAGGCTCTCGCTTCCGCATCTGCCCCACCCATCCGGATGGTAAAAATCGGTGTTGGCGAAAATGAACTTGAAATGGGGGATGAAACCGAAATTTTCCGTCATGACAAGCGTTTCAACCATCCCACTGCAATCGCCATTGTAGTAAATGACAAT
>JBMNNQ010000082.1:0-5436 GCA_050942615.1 Dethiobacteria bacterium
CTATTTCCTCACCGGCGATCAAAACCTGGACCTTTTCCACATCCGGGATCTCCGTCAAGGTTAAAATCAACTGCATTAAGATGTTTTTTTCCCCGCGCAGCCCACCCCGGTATCCCAATAGCTCCCTGGAAAAGTCCACAGTTAAAATGCCTTCATCCAACCTGTAATTGCGCAACGCGACGGCCGCCGGTAGATTACTGAAAAGGAATCGCCCGGTTTGCGGCCCGTTTAAAAGCTCCTTCGCCGCTGCGGCCACAGGATCCTCTTCTGCCGACACAAAACGGGTCACAGGAACATAAAAAATGTTGTTTTCACCCAAGGGGGTGCAAAAATAAACTGTTACACTCTGCTGTTTTTCCAAATCAGGGGTTTCTTCCCCCTTGGTTTCCAGATTTAAACCCTCTTCAGGCCCAAAAGCCTCTTTCCCGGGCGTGCCACCGGGGAAGGTTTCCAGGACAGCCCCTTCAATCAGCAATTGCACTTTTTTTACTGCCGGAAACTGTAAAAGCGTAAAAAGGGCACTGTTTAGAACAAACTTTTCCTCCCCGGGATCATAATCCAGGAAGTCTGCGCTCAAGTCCAGTTTGGCCAGCCCTTCCCGAATCGCCAGGCCTCGTACCTTTGTTGCCGGAGACAGGGGAGAACTCAACCCGTAGCGCATTTCCTGAGCCGGGGTGGGCCCTTCGATCAGCTTGTTCAGGGTAGCCTTGGCTACTCCTTCCGTCCAAGGCAGAGCCACTGTAACCGGCAGCAGGTATTCCTTTTTTCCATCCACCAGGTATAGCTTGGGGTACAACACCCCGGCAGGCAGTTCCTCCGTTTCTGCCTGCCCCGGCTCTTCTTCCTGAGAGGGAATGTTTCCTGTATCCTCTTTATCTTGGGAATTTGGCAGGAAAAAATGTTGCAGGCAGCCTGAAAACAGTAAAACCAAACCAAAAAGAATTAACCAGGGAATATAGCGCCGCAGGAATCTTTTACCAGCCCTCACTATTTTCACATCCTAACCTTTGTCCTGCTCTCTTATATTTATAACAGGCAAAAGCAAAATATGAAAAAATATTACCGGCTGCCTAATATATTTTCCCGGTCGGCCGTCCCCCGGCTCTGCCCGTGATTAGAGGCCGCTGTAAAATGTGCCCAAAAACAGTCACCAGGGGAGGATCACCTGGTAGGCTTTGAGTTCACGGCGCAAAATTGTTGCCGCCAAATCTTCAAAAGGCTTCGCCGGCCCGCTGACAAAAAAGCGGTGCTGCGGTTCTGGGTTTTCCTGGCGCAGCAGATTCCTGGAGGCTAAAAGTTCCTTCGTTTCCCGCGCCGTTTCCTGTGCTGAGCTGATCAGCCTGACAGCAGGGCCGACAATTTCCTGGATTACAGCAGCCAGCAAAGGATAATGGGTGCAGCCCATAATCAGCACGTCGATCCCCTTTGCCAACAGCGGTTGCAGATATTTCCTTGCCACACAGCGCGCCTCGGGGGAATTTACCAAACCATTTTCCACAATGAGGACAAACAGGGGACAGGCCTGGCTGTATAACTGCACCTCGGGGGCCAGCCTTTGAAAAACGCGGCTGTAAGCGCCGCTTTTCACCGTCCCGGCGGTGCCAATTACCCCAATCCTGCCGGACCTGGTATGCTGCAAGGCGGCCCTGGCCGCCGGTTCGATCACCCCCAAAAGCGGCAGATCTGCCTTTTGGGCATAGTAATTCAACCCGGCGGCAGTAGCGACGTTACAGGCAATAATCAAGGCTTTGATTTCCTGGGTCTGTAGAAAGGTGCTGATTTCATCGACAAAGCCCCTGATCTGCGCGGGGGAACGAGGCCCATAGGGCATATGCGCGGTATCACCGAAATAGACAACGTTTTCTGCCGGCAGCTGCCTAAAGATCTCCTGGGCAACGGTCAGCCCTCCCACCCCGGAATCAAGCATGGCAATAGCCTTGTAACGATTCATGTGCGTTCCTCCTGTTTATCCCACTGTAAATTACCTTCATTTTGCCTTATGTATTGGAAAAAAACCCCCCAAATTTTTACAGGTATCCACCGCAAAAATAAAAGCCTTTTGATCCTCCTGGTTAACCCTGGTCATTAACTTAGGCAGATCACGCCTTTTGGCAAGAATATAAAGGATATTATGCAAGCCGTCTTTCCCGCTGCACTCTACAGAGGTAACACCAAAACCTTCGTCCCGCAACTGGGCCTGCAGGGATTCATGGCGATCCACAGAGATAACCTGCACATTTACATAGCCTAAGGCGATGCGTTCTTCAATTCTGCTGCCCACATAATTACCTACCGCAAACCCTGCAGCAAAAAGGACTATATTCAAAGGGCTGTTCATGTTCTGCACTACCTGGCTCAAAGCCAATAAGTAAATTATTGATTCCAAAAACCCGATTGTCGAGGCCAGCAGGCTGCGCCCCCTCACCAGCATCAGAATGCGCAAGGTAGCCAGGGACATATCCGTAACCCTGGCTAAAAAAATTAATAAACCGCTGCACACCACTGCACAATCCATCCCTCACCCTCCCCCAGCAGGCACTGGTATTATGTATATACACCGCCCAACGCTATCTTTACAGTTTGCAAAATTTCCTTAAAGTAATTATAGCATGAACCCGGCTGAAACGTCTTTTAAAAACCGGGGCCCGGCAAGCTTCAAAAAAGGGCCCTTAAAATAAGGGCCCTATAGGGCAAGGTATCTGAGCATGCGCTGACTCCCCGGTATCAATAATTTTAGAGCCGGGCCCGTATTCCCTATTGATACATTCGGCCACCTTGGCTGCAGACCAACTTTACCTGCCCTTAGCGCATTAAACCTCTGCCCTCATTAACCGAATTTATTTTTGTATGCCGGGCACACCAAAAAATTATGCCACGTGGGTTTAACCACGTGGCATTTTCTCTTACCAGAATTTTTGGTGGAGGTGGCGGGAATTGAACCCGCGTCCGAAAGCAAAGCCACAAAAGCATCTACGGGTGTAGCCCCGGGTTTGGTTTTCGCGGCGGAGCCTTTCCAGGGCGAAATGCGCCGTCGCTATCTCCTGTCAGTTTCCCCGTATTGCAGGAGGAGAGGCCTGCAAGCCGGGTATCCTGCTTAGATGACGCCTGTTCTTTTCCCGCAGGAAAGGAGAAGGCAGGCGCGCTACTTTTCTTTAAGCAGCGAAAGCTACGTTATTATCGGCAGTTAATGCCTTTCCATGTTTTTACCAGGCCATGGTCCTGGACCCGCTTCTCTTGCCACTTTTACCCCCGTCGAATCCAGTTCACCCCCATGTATTTTAGGCCAATATTACCTGGACAAAAATTTGTCCTTGAGGCCTCTTTCCACTTCCCGCTGGGCATCCCTTTCTGCAATGGACTGCCGCTTGTCATAGGCCTTTTTCCCTTTGGCCAAGGCCAGCTCAACCTTTACCCTGCCATTTTTCAAGTAGAGGCTGAGAGGGACAAGGGTGTAGCCCTTTTCCTGCACGTAGCCGGCCAGCCTGTTAATTTCCCGGCGATGCATCAGCAGCTTGCGTATGCGCCGGGGTTCATGGTTGAAAGAGCTGCCATAATCATAAGGGCTGATGTGTAAATCGTAGAGAAAAAGTTCTTCGTTATCAACCCGGGCAAAGCTGTCCCGTAAATTGGCCTTTCCCAGGCGGATGGATTTAACTTCGGTTCCCTGCAAGACAATGCCGGCCTCAAAAGTTTCTTCAATAAAATACTGGTACCTGGCCCTGCGGTTGCGGGCCAGAATTTTACCGCTGTGCTTTTCCATTTTTCCCGGTATCGGCCTGCCTCCTTCAGGAACCTATCACAATTATAGCACAATTCCTTTTCTTTTTAAAGTCCTTACAGGGGCAAAAAATGCAGGGTCCTGGTTTCTTTATCCACTTTTTCCAGGCGAACCTGTAAGGGATCTCCCAGGCGGTACACCTTTTTATGGCGCTCGCCTACCAAGGCGTATCTTTTTTCATCAAAGTGATAATAGTCATCTTCCAGCTTTGTGACATGCACCAAACCTTCTACAGTATTGGCCAGTTCTACAAAAAAACCAAAGGACGTAACCCCGCTGATAACCCCCTCATAGTCATTGCCCTCTTTCCCTTCCATAAATTCAACCTTTTTCAGATCCAGGCATTCCCTTTCCGCCTCCATGGCCACGCGTTCCTGTTCGGAGGCGTGTTTGGCAACCAAGGGCAGGTGGCTGGTTAATTTGCGGGACTCTGCCTTCGTCAGTGTTCCCGCCAAGTGATGGCGCAAAATGCGGTGCACCAACAGATCAGGGTAGCGCCGGATGGGCGCCGTAAAATGCGTGTAATAACTGGCGGCCAAACCAAAGTGTTCCGCGGGAAAGGCGCTGTAGTGTGCCTGCGGCAGGGAGCGCAGCAACATAAAGTTTACAGTTTTTTCCAAAGGTGTATCCTTTATTTCCGCAGTAATCTTTTGCAATTGGCGGGAGGTTACCCGGCTGAGGCTGCCTTTCAGTTTAATGTTAAACAGGCTTAAAAAATCACGCAACATGCTCAGTTTATCTTCAGTCGGGCGTTCATGCACCCTGTAAATGAAGGGCGTCCTCAGATGATAGAAATACGCTGCTACAACCTCATTGCAAAGCAGCATAAATTCTTCGATCATCGTTTCCGCTGCACCGTGTTCCCTGACCTTGATTTCCAAAGGCTTGCCCTGTTCATCCAAAATTACCTTGGCTTCGGGGAAATTGAAATCCAAAGCGCCGCGCCGCTTGCGTTTTTCCTTTAAAATACCGGCCAGCTCATGCATGTCAGCCAGGGTTTGACTGAAAGCAGCGTATTTTGGGGCCAGGGCCTGCTCCCCCTGTAAAACCCGGTTTACACCTTCGTAGGTCAGCCGTTCATCAATGCGGATCAAGCTGAAGCAAAAATCAGAGTTCCGCAGTTCCCCACCCGGTGTCAGCTCCATAAAAACACTGATCGCCAGGCGGTGGGCCCCCGGATTTAAACTGCAGATCCCGTTGGAAAGCTCTGCCGGGAGCATGGGGATAACCCTGTCCGGCAGGTAGACGCTGTTGGCCCGCCTGGCAGCTTCCCGATCCAGCGCACTTCTTTCCTGCACATAATAACTGACATCGGCAATGTGCACCCCCAACCGATAACCGTCCGCAGTTTTTTCCAAAGAGACCGCATCGTCCAAGTCCTTGGCGTCTGCGTCGTCAATGGTAACCATGGGCAAGGCACACAGGTCACGGCGGTTTTCTGCCGTGGCCGCTGCCAAAACCTGCTCCTCATCCTGCCAACGTTCCGCCTCCTTCAAAACCTTGGCCGGAAAAGCGGAGGGCAGGCCAAATTTTTTTTGAATAGAGGTTATATCCACACCCGGTTCGTCTGCCGGGCCGATTACCTCCACTATTTTACCTTCGGGAGAACTGTCAAAACTGTCCGGCCAGCGGGTAATACTGACTAGAATTTTATCCCC
>JBMNNQ010000083.1:0-5358 GCA_050942615.1 Dethiobacteria bacterium
GCAGCCATATCCGCCATGGAAACAACAACAATTTTTCCCTTTTCCCGAACTTTCTTAAGTTCCGTATAAATTTCCTGTGAGGCAGCTGCTGACCCCCCGGGACTGTTGATCCGTACAACCAAGGCCTTAATGGGATCGTCCCCGGCACGGCGTATTTTTTCCAGCAGGCGGTCCCCGCCACCTTCACTGAAAAACAAGCCCCCTTCCCCGGCGGCAATCGTGCCCTCTACAGTAATTAAACCAATTGTGTTTTCAGCAGCTGGAACGGAACGGCGTTTTCCTGAAGAGAGAGGGGATACTATTTCCCTGATTCCCAAAAAAACTGCAAGCAAGAGGACCACAAAAACTATGGCCATAAAAACATTTTTCTGGCGGATAAAAAGCCCCCCTTTAGGATTTTTTACAAGCAAATGTTTTTTCACCAGAAAAAACGCCACCGGAGCAAAAAACAAGGTATTAACACTTAAGCACGCAATTGATGGTTGTAAAAGTGTTACTGGAGCGGGTGGGCTGCCCCTTTAATATTTCAACAACAGGCAATAAGACAAAAGGGACTGCCCATCAATGAGAGTTTAAAAACCGGCTTAAGGCCGTGCAGATAACCGACAGGCAAGGGTGCTGCGCACCTTCAGGGGTGTGGCACCAGCAGAGGAATATACTTATTTTATATGTTTTGATATTAAATACTATTTCTACCTTTATAAATTCATTCCTGCTTACTGCTTAAAATTTGATCTTTGAAACAAAAATACCCCTTCTCTAAATATTCCCCATCCGGGATGTCTTAAACAAGGGGGATATTTAACAGGGAATGAATAAAATTCATAAAAAGCGGGTGGGGCCTGTGCGGGCGGGATTTAAATTCCGGATGAAACTGTGTGGCTACAAACCAGGGGTGATCTGCTAATTCCACTATTTCCACTACCTGTTCATCGCGGCTGCAACCGCTAAAGACCATGCCGGCGGATTCCAACTTTTTACGGAAGACAGGATTAAACCTGTAATTATGACGGTGTCTTTCCTTAATTTCCTCTTTCTGATAAGCCTGAAAAGCTTTACTGCCGGGAAGCAGCCTAAAATCATAACTGCCCAACCGCATCTTCCCTTCCCGCGGAAAAAGGCTCCCCCCTGTTTCCGCAAGCAGGGGTTCAATTACGGCAACAGGCGTTTGCAGATCAAATTCCCTTGAATGGGCTTTTCCCAGTCCACAGACATTTCTGGCGACCTCAATGATTGCACAGTGCATCCCCAGGCAAAGCCCTAAAAAAGGCACCTTTTTTTCCCGGGCAAAGCGTGCTGCTGCAATTTTACCTTCAATACCACGTTCCCCGAAGCCTCCGGGAACCACAATACCCTGCACGCCTTCAAAAAGACGTTCCTGTTCTTCTGTATCTGTCAAAGCCTCGATCTGTTCCGCCCCCACCCAGCGTATTTTCACCTGCACATCGTGGTAGGCTCCGGCATGACGCAGGGCTTCGATCACACTGGTATAGGCATCTTTATAAGCCGTATACTTTCCCACCAGGGCTACGGTCAAACTTTTATGCAACCCGTTAATCCTTTTGACCATTTCCTTCCACGCAGCAAGATCGGCCTCCTTGTAGGGCATGCCCAATTTTTCCAGCACAATCTCATCCAGACCTTCTTTTTTGAGGATAAGGGGCAGTTCATATATGTTGGGGTAGCTTCTGTTTTCAATTACCTCCCGGGCATCGACATTACAAAACAAGGCGATCTTGTCCTTGATTTCCTTAGTAAGGGGGTATTCTGTGCGGCAGACAATCACGTCCGGTTGAATGCCGATACTGCGCAATTCCTTTACGCTATGCTGGGTAGGCTTGGTTTTCAATTCCTCGGAGGGTTCCAGGTAGGGAATGAGGGTAACATGGATATAACAAACATTTTTCTTGCCCAGGTCCGTCTTCATCTGGCGGATAGCTTCCAGAAAAGGCAGGCTTTCAATATCGCCGACCGTGCCCCCAATTTCGGAAATAACCACCTCTGCCCCCGTATCGGCAGCCAGGCACGTTATTCTTTCCTTGATCTCATTGGTAATATGGGGGATGACCTGTACCGTCCCCCCCTGGTATGCACCCTGGCGTTCTTTATTAATCACCGACCAGTAAATTTTACCGGTGGTGACATTATTATATTTTGTCAGGTTGGCATCGATGAAGCGCTCATAATGGCCCAAATCCATATCTGTTTCAGTCCCGTCATCGGTGACGAAAATTTCCCCGTGCTGGTAAGGGCTCATGGTCCCCGGATCCACGTTAATATAGGGATCCAATTTTTGGATGGTGACTTTAAAACCGCGGCTTTTTAATAAGCAGCCTAAAGAGGCTGCTGTAATACCTTTACCCAGCGAGGACACTACCCCCCCGGTAATAAAAACATATTTGGCAACCATTTTTTCGTCTCCTTTTTCCGTCCCAGGCGCATAAAAAAACAAAAACTTTTTAAAGCAGGGTCAGCAGCGCCTCACGCATAATTTTGGCCCCCAAGAGGGCTGTAATCTGAGCCTGATCATAGGGCGGGCAGATTTCAACCAGATCAAAAGCAATCACCCGTTCCTTAAAGTCTTCTAAAAAGGTGAAAATTTTTAGCAGCTCACCCGGGGTTACCCCCCCGGGTTCCGGTGCGCTTACCCCCGGGGCAAAAGCCGGATCAACCACATCAATGTCCAGGGTAATATACAAATACCGGCCCTTTAAAGAAGGCAGGATTTTTTCCAAAGGAGCTGCTACAGAAAAAAACGAAACGTTTCCCGCCTGCAGGGACGGCATTTCCTCCCGATCCGCTGAACGCACCCCAAATTGGTAAAGCGTTACCCCTGCCAACTGTTGCAAAAGGTAGGCTGCAGAAGCATGGGAATATGCCACACCCTGATAGGCAGGGCGCCTGTCGGCATGGGCGTCAATATAAATTACGGTAATTTCAGGGTAAAGCTGCAGACAGCCTTTTAAGGCCCCAAGGCTAAGCGTATGTTCCCCGCCGATAAGAAAAGGCTTTTGTCCCTGCCTGAGGAAAAAGGCCACGCTGTCAGCAACGGTTGAAAGCGATGCTGATGTGTTTCCGGGCGGCAACAAAAGATCCCCGGCATCAAAAAAAGGGAGATCCCTCAGATCCCTTTGACGGTAAATACTGTATTCCTCCAGGGCATGGGAGGCAAGGCGCACTGCTTGCGGAGCAAACCGGCTGCCCGGCCGGAATGAGCTTGTATCATCCAAAGGCACCCCCAAAATCACCCCGGCAGCACTTTCCCTGCGGCCTGCAGCCAGGAAGACACCCGCACTGGTAGTCGGGGGGCCTGCAGCATAATCCAAGTTTTCATCCGCCCCTTCTGCATGAATATAAGATCATTATAAACCTAAATTGCAGGAAACACCACTTAATCCGTCAATAGTTCCTGCACAAAACGGGGCAAGGAAAAAGCGCTGCGATGAATCTGGGACGTATAGTACCTGGTATCCCGCGGCAGAAGTTTTCCCTGGGGTTGCAGGGGATCAAAACACTTGGAACCAATGGTAAAGCTCCAAAGCCCGCCAGGGTAAGTCGGAACGGGCGCCAGATAAAGGCTGGTTTGCGGAAAGATACCTTTCAGCCGGCGAAAAACGGTCCGAATAAGCTCGGCGTTTAAAAAAGGTGATTCAGTTTGGGCCACAATAATGCCCTCCGGTTTCAGAGCCCTGTAAACCGCTTCATAAAAAGAGGAAGCAAAAAGGCCCACCGCGGGTCCGACAGGCTCAGTGGAATCCACTATGATAATATCATAAGCGGCCTGCAGAGAACGGATATATTCTATACCATCCACAATCTTAATTTCCAGGCGGAAGTCTTCCAGCGCAGAGCTGATTTCCGGCAAAAACCGCTTGGCTGCCTCCACAACCTGCAGATCTATCTCTGCCAAGGTTATCCTTTCCACTTGAGGGTATTTGCTTATTTCACGCACCACGCCACCGTCCCCCCCGCCGATCACCAAAACAGAACGGGGTTGGGGATGGGTTCGCAAAGGGATATGGGCAATCATTTCATGGTAAATATATTCATCAGCCACTGTGGTCTGCACCATACCGTCGAGCACCAGCATCCGCCCGAATTGAAAAGTATCCAGAACGGCAATTTCCTGGTAGTCCGATTGGGCCCGGTATAAAGTTTCTTTAATTTTACAGGAAAACCCCAAAGCGGGAGTCTGCTTTTCTGTATACCATAGTTCCATGGCGCTGTTTCCTCCACCAGTCTGATTGTTATTCCCCTGCCCAAAGTGACACTGCAGCAAGGACTGCACCGGCTTTTTCCACCATGTGCACGGCACTTTTCACCAGCATACCTTTCAATTCCAGGCCGCGGTTTGAAAACGCTTCTTCAAGCATCGCCTCTACCTTGGCCCGGGCTTTTTCTGCACTGCAATTGCCGGCATGTTCCATTATCACACCAAAACTGTCTGCAGAAAAACCAATACCCACCGCAGCGGCAATCAAATCCCCTTTTTTCTCACTGGAGGCAGCCCCATATGCTGTCGGAACAAAAGAACCGGGCGGAAATTCAATCCCGTTTGCTGCTTCCTTACACCCCGGGGGAAGGATACTGCTTAGCCTGACTAAATTAACATTTCCAAGGCCGGCCTTTAAAAGTGCAGCATCAAACGCTGTCAAAGCATGATTTGCTTCCGCCGCCGCCGCCACAATAATAAACCTTTCCGGTTTTATGAGCATTACCGGGCCACCCCTTTCCTGAACCTGAAGTACACTGGTGCAATTATACCAAAATGGGATCTAAAAATAAACAGCCGGCGAAAAAAAACCGACTGAAATCAGTCATGTTAAAAAGGGATTATAACGCCGTTCATCACCTACCGTGGTTGGCGGCCCGTGGCCGGGGAAAACTTTTGTATCATCAGGGTAAGATAAAATTTTGTCCTTGATACTTTGTATCAATACCGGGAAAGAGCCTCCGGGAAAGTCAGTCCGGCCGATTGAACCTGCAAAAAGAGTATCCCCCGCAAAGAGAACGCCGTTAATATCCAAAGTGATCCCCCCGGGGGAATGCCCCGGGGTTTCCAACACCTTAACCTGGAGGGTGCCCACCTGAAGGCTGTCCCCTTCCTGAATAAAATCATCCGGGGGCTCAACTTCAACTTTGTCCATAAACAGGGCTATGCCGGCCTGGGGGCTGTGATATCTGGGCAGATCTGCCTTGTGCGCCAGCAGCGGCACGCGGAAAGCCTGCCTCACCTCTTCATTGGCCCCGATATGATCAATATGCGCATGCGTGTTCACCACATACCTGACCTTCAACTTTAACTGTTCTACCCGCAAAATAATCCGTTCCCCGGCCGCCCCCGGATCAATTATTATT
>JBMNNQ010000084.1:0-5238 GCA_050942615.1 Dethiobacteria bacterium
CGGCCCGCGACAGTGCAATCATGATGCGTGGATTTTCAGCGCTCTCTGTTTTCTTAACAAAAAGTGCCTGGATGACCGCCTGGACACGACTGCGCAGGGGGGCGAACTTTTGGTTTTTATAGAGGGGTGAATTCAGATTAATGGTATTGTCCGCACGTATCAGAAACTCATACTTTTCTTTGGCCCGGCCAAATTCGGAGACATCGTTAAGCGCCTGCCGGTAGAGCCCATCTCCCCATTCAAGGTAAAGTTCGGCCAGGCGCAGCCAGAGGTTAACAGTTTCCACTGTTTGGTTCAGGTACTTGTAATCAAGGGTGCTTAAATATTCGGCTTCAGCTTCTTCATAAGAACCAAGCGCGGCGTAACAGTCGCCTACGGCCATGGGGATCACCCAGTGGAAAACATGGGGCAGGTAGGCTACCGTAACCGTATAGCTGCCTAAATAGTTCATCAGCAGGTCAAGCTCTGCGGTTGTCTGCAGCTTTTCATAAAAGGCAGTCATATTCTGTGTTGCATTGTTGTCCAGCACAATGCACTCAAACTTATTCCGACCGGCTTGTATAGTCAGCTGCTTTTGGGTTTTACGGGTGATAAAGGCGTGCGCAGAAATTAATTGTACAGGCTGATCCCTAAAATCTTCCCATGTTTGGGGGGCGGTTGTGGTCGGGGAGGGCTCCAGTTTAACAGGTAAGTTTGTGCCTAATTTCCCAATATTCAGGATCTTGCTGGGCGGGGCCTTGGTTTCAGCTTCCTCCCCCGGCTGGTAATTGCGTACAGCCCGGCTATCTTTCAATAATTCCCCGCTGCCCAGGGGGATCAAATTATGTTTTTTTTGCAGCTCTTCAGCTTGTTTAAGCGTAGCCTGCGCTGCATCGGGGGTGCCTTCCCGGGCCTGCATACCGGCCAGAGTTGAAAGTACGGTAACCTGGGAATCAAAATCTTTTGCTTGTTCATACATAGCGGCACTGCACTTTAATGTAGCCAGCGCTTGGTTGCGGTTGCCAGCACGTTCCTGCATGACGGCCAGATCGTGCAGGAGTGCGGCTTGCAGTGTACCACGGGGAGTCTCCTGCAAAGCTGTTTGCAATGTATTTGCTGCTTTGGCAAATTCTTTATTTTCAATGTGAACAGCTACTTCATCCAACAGTGCGCCGACGCGTACCTCGCGGTCCTTGAGCCCGATTTCCCCGAAAAGATTAAATTGACTAACCACATTGCCCGGTAGTTTAATGTCACCGGTTCTCAGTTTTTCAGGGATTACATTGATCGGCACAGGGGTATTTTTAAGCATTTCCCCTGCTCTTGCGAGCAGTGTATCAACTAATCCGCTTAGGTCCAGTTTAGGCCAATCAATGAAGGAGCCACTGGCAACAGAAATTTGGGGGTCAAGGATATTGGCAATAACGCCGCGCAAATATAAATACTTTTCCAGGGCGGCGCTATACTTGCCCTCCATCAGAAGTCGGTTGGCCACGGCCAATTGGCTCTGGATATCACGTTCAAATGCTGTTTCCGGTGTATCCGCCTCATAGTGGAGATTATAAGCTTTTGGCAGGGCATCAACTACAAAAGAATAGCGGTTTTCCAGGAAATACTGTGGCTGCATTTCTTTACCTCCCGTTTAATAATAAGATTTGGTTCTTTCCTCAGCTGCCTGGTTGGCAGGCTAAACAAAACATGGGCCCTGCGCACAGCTTTTTTTATTTTGTTTACAACCCACCTCCCGCCGGGAGAATCTGATTTCACAATTTTATAAGCCATATTTACCATATAGAGGCTAATATTGTCAATGTCTTTCGGCCCAGGCAGCGGGTTGGTGAAGGGAAAAGAGTAAAAAATGTGTTTCATGGAAAAAATAATCCTGAAAATAATTGTTAATATCAAAATAAAAGGACGGTGGCGATGTGTCTTTTCCCGCACTTTTTTCCCCGCTTAAAGTAGGTACGCTGGAGCTGCAAAACCGTTTTGTGATACCCCCCATGGGTACAAACCATGCCAACAGCGACGGCACGGTCAGCGATAGAAATATTGCTTATTGGCAGGCCCGGGCCCGGGGGGGCTGGGGGCTGATTATTGTAGAGGTTACGGCCATCGATCCCTTGGGCAAGGCCATTCCCTGCCAATTGGGGATCTGGGATGACAAATATATTGACGGCCTGCGCCGGGCCACAGCGGCTGTGCATCAATACGGGGTCAAGATTGCCGTGCAGCTGCATCATGCCGGGCGCCAGACCTACCGCTCCGTGATCGGCGAACAACCGGTGGCACCTTCTCCGGTAAGCTGCCCGGTATGCCGGGAAATCCCCCGGGAGCTGACTGTGAAAGAGGTTTACGCGCTGATTGAAAAATTTGGTGATGCCGCCCGGCGGGCGCGTGAGGCCGGCTTTGACATGGTGGAGATCCACGGGGCACACGGCTACCTTATTGCCCAGTTTATGTCTCCCCACGCCAACAAACGTGTTGACGAATTTGGCGGTCCCTTTGCAAACCGCATGCAATTTCCTTTGGAGATCATTCGCAATGTGCGCCGCAAGGTAGGCCGGGGCTTTCCTTTGAGCTTTCGTTTCAGTGCGGAGGAAAGGGTGCCCGGAGGCATGGACCGGGAGGAATCTTTGGCCGCTGCACGGCTGGTGGAGGCTGCGGGGATAGATGTCTTGGATGTATCCGTGGGCGTTTATGGTTCTATGGAATACATCTTTGCCACCCCGGCGCTGCCCCCCGGCCACAGCTTGCCTTTGGCCGCTGCAGTAAAAAAAGCTGTGAAAATTCCGGTGATCGGTGTGGGCAGGTTCAATGAACCGCACTTGGCTGAAAATGCTGTGCAGACAGGAAAGGCCGATTTGATTGCCTGGGGGCGGCAGTCCCTGGCCGATCCGGAGCTGCCCAACAAGGTGGCAGCAGGACAGGTGGATGAAATTGCGCCCTGCATCGCCTGCAACCAGGGCTGTGTCGGTTACCTGTTTGATCCTGATAAACTGCTGGTTTCCTGCCTGGTCAACCCCTTCTGCGGCAGGGAGGTGGCCATGGAAATAAAGCAGGCAGAAAAAAGGAAAAAGGTTGTAGTGGTCGGCGCTGGCCCTGGTGGCCTGGAATGTGCCTGGGTGGCGGCCGCCTGCGGCCACGATGTCGTACTCTTTGAAAAAGAGGCGGTGGCCGGGGGGCAGTGGCGGGTGGGGGCTATCCCGCCTGCCAAACAGCCCATTGCTGCAGCCATAGCGTATTACCTGCGTATGTGCAATAAATATGGCGTTAATTCAAAGATGGGTACAGAGGCTACAGCAGAGCTAATTTTGGCGGAAAACCCCGAGGCCGTTGTCCTGGCCACCGGGGGGGAAACTGACTTCCCCCCGCTGCAGGGCATCGATAACCCCCGGGTGGTAACCGCCAGTGAAGTGTTAGAGGGCAAAGTTGATACGGGCCCTGCAGTGTTGATTATCGGCGGCGGGTTGGTCGGCAGCGAAACGGCCGATTTTTTAGCTGAACAGGGGCAGGCGGTCACTATCCTGGAGATGCTGCCGGAGATTGCCACGGATATGCAGGATATAGTCCGGCAATTTTTGCTGGATAGACTCTACCATTTTGGGGTGGATATTGAAACAGAAACCACCGTCCGGGAAATTACTGCAGATGGTGTAAAAGCTATCCAGGATGGTCGGGAACTACACCTGGAGGGCTATGACAATATTGTGATCGCCACCGGGATGCAGTCTGTACGCGGGCTGGAAGAACAGCTGAAGGATAAGGTCCCGGCACTGCACGTTATCGGCGATGCCGCCGAACCGCGCAAAGCTATCGAGGCTATCGAAGAAGGTGCTGCTTTGGCCGTCAAGCTGTAAACACACCCGAACAACTTAAAACATCAAAACCCCCTGGGAAATCTGTTCAGGGGGTTTTGAAACATACGGCTGTGGGATGCTGGGGGTGTATCTTGTTGCTGGTTTTTTATTGTGCCCGCTGGAATATAACAATTACAATTTTCCTGTATAAAGGAATTAAAAGTTGAATTTTTTTATTATAAAATTGTGGAACAGCTAAACGGTAATTAGACGCTATTCTTTTTTTTGTCATAACAACTGCGCCTTCAAGGTTTTGTATGTTTTGCAATTCTTTAAATTTCCTCTATTTTCTTTAACTAGTCAAAGCATAAAGGTTTTGTCAATATGGTGCTAAAAGAAGAATTGTTATAAACGCACAGGATTGCAATAAAGGCTTTTTAGTTCAATTCTGCTTGAACGTCCAAAGGTTTATGGAATAGGGATTTTCTGCTTATAAACCAGCTTTAATCTGCTTCCATTATGGCTGCCCACCGGCTTTTTTGAGTGACAGGGAAATGCGCTTTTTTTGCAGATCCACGGCAATGACTCTCACCTTGACAACGTCGCCCACCTTTACGACATCCAAAGGGTGCCGGACATAGGCAGGGGAAAGTTCAGAAATATGGACCAGCCCGTCTTCATGCACGCCAATATCTACAAAGGCACCGAAATCCACCACGTTGCGGATTACACCCTGGAGCTCCATGCCTTCTGCCAAATCTTCAAGCTGCAGGATGCCTTTTTTAAAAACCGGTGGGGGCAGATCGTCCCGGGGGTCCCGCCCGGGTTTAATAAATTCGTCCAAAATATCTCGCAGGGTGGGTTCACCGACCTGCAGTTCGGCGGCCAGTTCTTTGATCCGGGGAGGTGGTACGCGCAGCTCTTTTTTTCCTAAGTCAGTTGGTTCGATGCCGGTAAGGGCCATGAGCTTTTTGGCGGTAGCATACGATTCCGGGTGGACGGCGCTGCGATCAAGGTAGTTTGCAGCATCGGGGAGCCGCAAAAAACCGGCACATTGCAGAAAGGTGGCCGGGCCCAGCCGGGGCACTTTTTTGAGTGCGGCACGGCTTTGGAAAGGGCCTTCTTTTTCACGAAAGGCGACAATGTTGGCTGCCACAGTTTTGTTGATCCCCGCCACATAGGACAGCAGGGCCGGCGAGGCTGTGTTTAGATCCACCCCGACCCGGTTTACGCAGGATTCCACAACGCCGTCGAGGGTGGCTGCCAATTCCTTCTGGTTGACATCGTGCTGATACTGGCCGATGCCGATGGAACGGGGATCTATTTTGACCAGTTCGGCTAAGGAATCCTGCAGCCGGCGGGCGAGAGAAACGGCGCTTCTTTCTGCCACATCCAGCGCCGGGAATTCAGCCTGCCCCAATGCGGAGGCGGAATAGACACTGGCACCGGCTTCATTGACCAC
>JBMNNQ010000085.1:0-5159 GCA_050942615.1 Dethiobacteria bacterium
AATCATCCTGTTTGATCACGACACTGCGGCATTCGCGCGGGCTCTTGATAACCGGCTTTAAAAACTCTTCCTCGATTTCCCCTTCCCAGCCGGCACCATTGCGCACCCGCAAAAGGCCCGGCTGTGTACCGGGGCCCAGCGGTTCCAGGTAGAAAAAGTCGTTCGCGCCGGTTTTTATACCGAAACGAATTTCTGCAATTTCCCCCAAACGCACCAGTTTGTCCTTGCCCTTTTCCAGGATGGTGAAAAAAACATCCGGCGCACGCAGGTATTTGCCACCCCATTTATCGCCCGTATATCGACCGGGGCCCTGAAGCCGGGATAAAACCCCGCCTGCAGCGGAACCCTCCTGCAGCAGCTCACCGGCCGTAACCGGCAGGACGCGAAAGTTTTTGTCTCGCAGTGCTGCCCCGGCTTCTTCAATGGCCAACAGGTTTTCGGAAAGAACCGCCTCTTCAAAAGGCTGTTTGAAAGCCACAAAACGGGTCACCTGGCTTTCATCTACCTTTGCAGGCGCGCCGGCAACGGTAATCAGCGTATTGATATCGGCGCGGGCAAACGAACGGCGGGCGTGGTTGTCTATCACCAGGTAAAGCGGGGCCTGCCTGAGGAAAAACTTCTGCAGCCAGGCTCCATAACCAACGTCCAACCAGGAATTGGAACAGATAAAAACATGTACCCCTCTAGAATTAAGCAGGCGCAGGGAGCGGATGTAAAAATAAGTGTACAGATCGGAACGGCCGCTTGGTTTACGCCCCTTTCCGAACCGATCGGGCCTCGTTTTTGACAAAACAAAGTGTTCGGGAAAATCAAGCCGTACCATTTCCAGCAGAGCCTCCTTATATTCCCCGGGGCTTAACAACCCTTGGGGGTCGGCAATACTTTCCTGGCGCACATAAGGAGGGTTGCCAATGATGATATCGAAACCTTTAAGATCGAAAAAGATCTCCGCAAATTCAATGCTCCAGATGAAGGGGCGTTCTTTTTTTAGTTTTCCTTTCTGGGCCTCCAGTTCGGCTATTTCGGCTGCCAAAATAGCACACCGGGCTGCAGACTTTTTAGAAAGTATCGGTTCAGTTTGTTCCGGCCCTGCTTCTTTGATGCCGAGTTGTTTTAGTTTCTGGCTTTGCAGCTGCTTCCGGCGTGTAGCAATTTCCGCCTCCAGGATAGCGCGGAAAAGAGACAGCTCTGCGTGTTCGATAAGGTGGTAATTGTCGCTTTTATTGTGAAAATAGTCACGTTTCCTTTGCTTAAGGAGGGTGACCTGGCGCCTAATTGACGGCGGCAGACTGTCGTGCCCCCACACGGGAAAGGTTTTGCCACCAACGCGCTGTACCAGTGAATCACCGGTGCGCACCTTGAAGGTTAAGTTGGGCAGCAACGGTTTAAAAGATTTTCGATCCCCGGCAGGCATGTCCACAAACAGGGTTAGCCAGAGACGCAGTTGGTTAATCCATACCGCCCAGCGCTTGACCTCTACACCGTAAAGGGAACGGGCGATGATATTTTTCTTACGTGCGAAGGGGGTAGGCTTTGCGGTCCTTAGATCCCCGGGGGTATTGTTGCGGTTATAAAGGTTTTCCAGCACCTGTTCCAGCACCTGCAGCATGCCCACTTCAAAGGCCCCGGAACCAGCCGCCGGATCGCAAACAGTAACTTTTTCCAATAGTTCGATCAGCATGCGAATTTCAGCAGGGGAAAAATCACCCTGTTTCTGGTGTTCGTCATAGGCCCCGCCGGTGCCGGCTTCACGGAAGAAAAGCCGGTAAAGATCCCTTTTCCCGATGCCGGAGTTTTGTGCCAGCCATCTGACCAGAGCCAAACGGCACATGAGATCTACCTCTACCCGCGGCGTGTAGACAGCCCCCTGATCCATATTTGTGATGCGTTCAAAGATGATCCCTAAAAATTCAGGGTTAAGCTCCAGTTCCTCATCATATAATTCATTTTCTTCGATTGTAAAGTTATATTGAAAAAGGAAATCAAAAAAATCGGTAATAGGTTCATCCGGGATATAAAGCCCCCGATCATCCACGGCAGGCTTACGTTTAAACAGTTCCCCGTTTAGGTAAGGGGCCTCCTGGAGCGCTTTTTGGATCTTTAAAGAAAAGGGGGCCTCACCATAAGCCACCTTGCGCCCATACGGCGAGCTGAGAGCTTCGAAGAAGAGGGGTTCCAACCATTCCCGGTAAAAGGTGCCGGCAGAATTTATTTGCTGGTATTCTTTCCAAAAATTTTGCAGGAATTCAGGGTCATCATCCAGCCAGCCCTTTTTTTGTACAAAGCCCAGGAAGATGATACGGATTACAAACAGCAGGGCAAAGTCCTGTTTGAGCGCCGCAACATCAGTGCCTCGCACCGCAGCGGCAATGGCATAATACCAGGGTTTAAAATCCTTATAAAATTCATCTGAAACTGCTTCCAGGGAGAAGGTTTCCTGAATTGCGGCCAGCGTTGAAAAATCGGCATGCTGCATCTGCTGTAAAAAAGTCTTGTTGAAAAGCTTTGGATCAACGAAAAATGTGTGGCGCCGGAAGGTGCTAAATTGCCGCTTTGTGCCGTAGTACGTAACCGTGATTAATGAAAACCGGAAACAGCCGGCCCGGTCATAAAAAGCAAAGATACCGGCGTCGTACCGTCCGGATTTGAGGATACGTTTACCCAGCTCGTACTGTTTACGTTTACCTGTCCGGGCAGTAAGCTCCTCTTGAACAGATACGGTGCCCAAAATAAGGGTTTTGCCGTCTGAAAATTCGATCACACCGATTTGTTCCGCCTTGCAAAAAGAAGAATCGTTTTCCTGAAGATGGACCTCCAGGGGGGCTGACAACGGCCTAAAGGAGGGCGCTGCAAGGCGTAAAAGGTTAACCAGTTGTTTAACTGTAAAATCCTTGCAAAGTTCTTTCCATTTTTCTTGCATTAAATCATCCATTTCAGTGTGTAATTAGATCTTCAAAAACATTATTTTGGGGCTGGTTCACATATTCCTAAACCAATATTATCTATTAATACCCATTATTGTCAAGCTATTGCCCTCCATTCAGTGTGTCCGCTGGGCCCCCATAAAACAGGCCCATTGTTTTTAAAATGATCCTTTCTATAAGGGCAACGCTGTAAAGTTTTAAAGTTATGCCGAAAGGGAGGTAAGGAACTTAAGGATTGGTGAACGCCATGCCTGAAGGTACGCACAGTATCTCTTCACTTTTATGGGGTAGCATTCAGCACAGGCCGGGGCTGGCCCTTAAAACCGGGCAAGTCTTATATGGCACGGCCCTAAAGGTAAACGCCGACCGGGCGCTGCTTCTTTTGCAGGGTCTTAACGTAGTGGCCGAACTAGAAACCCATGTTGATCCCGGGGAAAATATCGCCTTGCGGGTTGAAGCATTAAATGCGGAAGGCAAAATTCTGTTAAAAAAAATTGACTGGGCAGGAAACAAACAAACTATTGACCAGGAAGGGCTGCAGGCGGCGCTGCGGCATTTTGGATTGCCGCAGGGGAAGCTTAACCAAGTCCTTTTGGCAGAGGTTTTCCAAAACAAGCTGCCGGTTTCCCCGCAGCACCTGCAGCACCTGGCGGCCTTTGCCGCAGAAAAAAACTTGGCACCGCAACAGGTGCCCGCACTCATCTGGCTTTGGTCTAAAAACCTGCCGCTTACCCCGGAGGCCGTAGCCGCCACCCACCACCTCATGGCAAACTGGCCGGACAAAACAGCGCTGCAAGGCTTTTTGAACACCTTCAACCAAAACCAGGAAGAAGTTATAAAGGTGGGTTACCGTGACTTTACACAGATCATTAAAAACCTGCTGTTTAAAAGCAGCACTGCACCAGAAACAATAGCCGTAAAACTGAGCACCGCCGCTGAAAATTTAGGCTTAAATTACGAACATTCCCTGCTGCAGCTGGGGGATCCCCAGGAAAACCCGGGCTTAAAAGGCACTGGCAATTTTCTGGCAGAAAACAACCTGAATACTGCCTTAAAGTATGCCCTGTTAAAACTTGGTTCCGCCCCGGAAACTGAACCGGCAGTCTTCCCCGGGGAGCCGGCCGCAAAAGTATTGGCGGAGATTACCGGTTTACAGCTGCTGAACAGGCAGTTGCTGAAGTGCTGGCCTTTGTCCTGCACCTGGATAAAAAGAAAGGGGGTTAGCGCCCTCCTTGCTGCAGGTATTCCCGCCAATAGCCACAACAGTGCATCTGGTAAAATTTAAATAACCTTATTTTCACTAGCTTTACATTCAGAAGCTTTACATTCACTGTTAAAACTAAGCTAAAATTTTATAACTTCAGCAGGATGCCCGATGTATCGGCACCGCTCCCCTTTATTTTCAGGCCAGGGCTGCGTTTTTTTCCCCTTGCAAATAAATTCTGGATCGGGAAGGAGATCATTTTCCGATCCAGAAATAGTAAGGGACACAAAAAAGCTGCTTGCTGCCATTACAATACCGGCAACTGGAATTTACCAATACTGCGGCCAACATAGGCCTTGTATCGCAGCAGGGGCCCACTGAAAGGACGCCTGAAGATGACTACCGGATGCAGAATCATTTCCTGGTTTAAAAAAGTGCTGCAAAATCCCCTCTTACGCGCTGCCGCCCCCTGTTTAGGTTTTTTCCTGATGATCATTATTTTTCTGTTCATTTTTGCCCGCATCGGGGGATCAAACAACCCGCAGCCTGAAAACCCCGGCAGTACAGCGGGCCGGGCCGCGGAAAGAAAGCTGGAAAATGACTACTTTTTAAACGTGTTGCTTTTAACCCCTGCAGACGGGGAAAGGGGACAAAGCGCAGCACAGCATCTGCAGCAGGCCCTGCTGCCCAATGTAGAAATAGAAATTAATTCGCTGTCTGAAATGCCGGCCCTTACACCGGACAACTATGATTTTATCTACCTGGTAAACGGCCTGGCAGCCGATCCGCTTTTCACGGTGGCAAAGGAACAACTTAACACCTACGTGCAGGCCGGGGGGACACTTTTTTTAACACAGGAATACATAGAACATTTTCCCCGGGAATTCCTGGGCATAGACGAGGTGGAAAACATAGCAGCCCCACAGGGGGATTTTTCCTACCCCTTTGTGCGGGACAACCTGGCCGGGCTGCAGGAAGCCTGGCGTTCTTTTGCAGAACTTTATGCACATTATGAAGGCCTGGAACCGGCT
>JBMNNQ010000086.1:0-5137 GCA_050942615.1 Dethiobacteria bacterium
AATCAGATTTTGCAGGTATTCATTAAAAAATTCCTGTTTTTTTCGCTCCAGTGCATCTTCCTTCACTTCCTCGAATGCCAACGCTTTTTCTTCCTCTTTTTCCGTAATTTTAATAATATGAAAACCAAAAGACGTTTCCACCGGTTTGCTGATCTCCCCGGGGTTTAAACTAAAGGCAGCCTCTAAAAAAATGGGATCATAAAAATCATGAGCCCCAATAGAACCCAGTTCCACATGGCTGTCCAAAGAGTGTTCTTTTCCGGTTTCCTCAAAGTCGGCACCTTTTTCCAACAGCCCGCATAGCTCCCGGGCCTTTTCTTCATTATCCAAAAGGATGTGGTAGGCATAAACCCGGGCTGGTTTTTTCAAAATCATAGGATTTTCTTCAACAAAGTCACGTGCCTCTTTTTCACCCATATCCTTGGTAACGTAGTTATAAAGAAGCTCTGTAAAATAGGTGTTATAGTGGAAATCCTTGAGAATTTTTTCGTCAATTCCCAGTTCCTTCAACCGGGCATTAAAATCTTCAGTGGTACCATAAATTTCTTCGATCAGCCCTTCCCTAGTTTGCTGAAAGTTTCCCGTAACTTTTTTATCATCTATGTCCTTTTTAAGACCCAATTTTTCAATTTCCTGCTGCACAACTTTACTTTCAACTAAAAACCAAAGGATTTCTTCTTCAAGCGCTGCAGCATATCCCCCTTGTTCATAGGTGGCCGCAGCATCGGGCCCGGCAAACAAATAAACAACTTTTAGAAAGTTATACACTTCATTCTTGTTTATATCCTCCTCATTAACCCTGGCGGCAACCTCTTTTGCCGCAACACTACTACAACCAGCCCCTAAAATACTACACAAAAAAATAAACATAAAAAAATAAACGGTGAACTGCTTCACCCTTTTAGTATTCACAAATAAATACCCCTTTCTATTATTTATTACCTTAAAAGAATTATAACATTGAAACGACTAAATGGACACTGGAAATTCTGTAACCGCAACCGGATTCAATCTGCAAGAATTAACAAGGGATTAAAATTCAAAAAATCGGCTGCTGTAAAATAGTAAGTGATACCCTCCCTTTCCCCTTGAAAAACCCTTTGCTGATCTACCCCATGAAGGTGGCCGTAAAGACATATCCGGGCCCCAAATTCCTGCATAATCGCTGTAAAGCCTGTGTCTTCCCCACGGGATGTAAGGGGGGGATAGTGCAGTGTGACAATAAATTCATCAAAACCATCTTTTTGCGCCGCAGTAAGAGAAAGCCGCAGACGAATCAGCTCCCGCTGATAAATTTTTTCATCCTGCTCCGTATAGTTTTCACCACCGGGTACCGTCCAGCCCCGGGTACCACAGAGGGCCATGCGGCCCCGGTAGGAAATATAATTATTTTGCACAGCCAGCATGCTGGGCGGCAGCGCCTGCAAAACCTTGCTATAGCTCTGCCACCAGTAATCATGATTGCCCCGAAATAATATCTTTTTACCGGGAAGCTGATGGATAAAGTTAAAATCCTCCCGGGTTTCCTCCAGCCGCATGGCCCAGGATATATCCCCGCCAATAATAACAACATCATTATCCTTTACCGAATTTGCCCAGTTTTCCTGTAATTTCAAATGGTGATCTTCCCAAACGCTGCCGAAAATATCCATAGGCTTATCCCCCCCCAAAGAGAGGTGCAAGTCACTGATTGCATAAATCATGAAAAACCAATCCCCCCACACCCTATTTCTACCATAAAAACAGCAACCTGACCAGAGTAGATGTAAAAGTTGTCTCTAAATTTAGTTTGTTGAAAATTAGGCCTGAATATGCTATATTATGATCTGCGGGCGGGCGTGGCGGAACTGGCAGACGCGCAGGACTTAGGATCCTGTGGGGCAACCTGTAAGGGTTCAAATCCCTTCGCCCGCACCAACAAAGCGATTCAACATCAAAAATATAATTAAGGTAAAAAAACAACAGGATTTTAAGGCCTGTTTTTTTATTTTTCCCCTGCACCATTATAAAATATTTTTCCCCGCCGGGGCACCCCTTGGGCCCCATAATGTGAAAATATAAACAATGCTGAAAAATCCTTGACTATTACCCTGCGCTGTGGAATAATAAAGGCACAATGTTCCATTATTTGTTAATTATGTAACAACCCGCCAGCACTTCGTCCAGCATGAGGCAGATCCGATCATAAATACTATTCTTGCTTCATAAAAATAACTATCTTGTCTGAACTATCTGCCGGGCAAAAAATTTATTATTAGAGGGGGTATTTGCCAAGATGATTACTGCTGGTATTGATATTGGCCACAGCTTTACCAAAGCCGCCCTGGTCAAAAATCGCGAACTAATATCCACCGGGCGAGTCCCCAGCGGTTTTGAGCTGCGGCAGGCGGCAACTGCTGCTTTAGAACAAGCCCTTTCAGCTGCCGGCCTGCACAAAAAAGATGTCCAGTTTATTATGGTTACTGGAAACGGCAAAAAAGAGGTTGATTTTACCGATGGCACCATCACCGAAATTGGTGCTGCGGCCCGGGGCGTCATAGAAATTTTTCCACAAGCCCGCACAGTTGTTGATGTGGGGGCTGAAGGAAGCAGGGCCCTGAAAATGAATGAAAATGGGACCGTAATCAATTTTGCTATCAACGAAAAATGTGCAACCGGCACGGGTTCCTTTGTAGAGGCCATGTGCCAAGCTCTGGAAATTAAACTTGAAGATATGGGGCCCCTTTCCCTGCAGGCCGAACAGACCATCGTGATGAACTCGCACTGCGCAGTATTTGCAGAATCGGAGGTCATTTCCCTAATTCATGCCCAGGTATCCACAGCAGATATTGCCCGTGCTGTTAATCATGCCATGGCCAGCCGTATAGCTTCTCTGGTGCGCCGCGTCGGGCTTGAAAAAGAAATGGTCATGATCGGCGGGGTGGCCAAAAACCCCGGGATTATCAAAGAGCTGGAAAAAGATCTAAAAATTAAACTTTTCCCGCTCGACAGGCCCGATTTTAGCAGTGCGTTTGGTGCGGCCTTGGCAGCCGGGGAAAAACTCATAAACGTCAAAAATGAATTGGGGGCTCAATAATGCCTGAAAACAAGCAAAAAGAATATTGGAAATGGGAAGAAACCCGCTGGCATAACCCTGATTTGAACTGGAAAAAGGCCGGAATAATTACAGCGGGAATAGACGTCGGTTCCGTCAGTTCCCAGGCCGCCATTATGTGTGACGGAGAGCTCTATGCCTTTGCCAATATGCGAACCGGATCAAACAGCCCGGACAGCGCTTTAAACGCCATCGACAGGGCAACAGCAGGGACCGGCCTGACCTTGGAAAATATCCACTACACCGTGGGCACCGGCTATGGCAGAATCAACATTCCCTTTGCCAACCGGGATTTTACAGAGATCGCCTGTCATGCCCGCGGCTGCAATTATATGTACGGCCCCACCGTGCGCACCATCCTGGATATGGGCGGCCAGGATTGCAAGGCCATCCGCTGTAATCATCAAGGCAAGGTAACAAATTTCATGATGAATGATAAATGTGCCGCCGGCACTGGCCGGGGCATGGAAGTTATTGCCGATCTGCTAGGTGTGCCCATCGGCGATGTAGGGGCCAGGTCTTTGGCTGTAGACGAAGAACCTGCACCGGTAAGCAGCACCTGCGTGGTCTTTGCCAAGACTGAAGCTGCAGGCCTATTACGTGCAGGCTGGCCCGTGGAACGTGTTTTGGCCGCCTACTGTTCAGCCACCGTAAACCGCGTCCTTTCCCTTTTAGAACGGGTTGGCGTAGAAATAGACTTCGCTATTACCGGGGGTATCGCCAAAAACAGCGGCATCGTCAGCCGCCTGGAAAACAAACTGGGAATTAAAGCCTTAAAGCCCCGCTATGACACCCAGCTTGCCGGCGCCATCGGAGCCGCACTTTTCGCTAAAAACATAGCAGAAAAAGCGGAAAACAGAAAAACATAAAAAAAAAGAAGCAAACACAAAAGACTGCTTCAAAATAAAATTTAGCTTATGTAAAAATAAAATGGCTGGGGCGGTAGGATTCGAACCTACGGAATGCGGGATCCAAAGTCCCGTGCCTTACCGCTTGGCTACACCCCAGCAATAAACTTTATTGTATTAAACTTTAAATAGATGGGGTGAGTGATGGGACTCGAACCCACGGCCTCCAGGGCCACAACCTGGCGCTCTAACCAGCTGAGCTACACCCACCATGGTAAACATCACTTTACAAATTTCATTTTAGCATAACAGGCCCACCTTGTCAAGAACCCGGCCACCCGCAAAATCGCGCCGGGGAACCGCCTGCCAATCCAGAAATTTGCAGCTTACCCCCATCCTGAAGTTTAGCGTGTTTCTTGTATTTTGCCCCTTTTGTGGTATAATAAATACACATGCGCCCGTAGCTCAGGGGACAGAGCAACGGACTTCTAATCCGTTGGCCGCAGGTTCGAATCCTGCCGGGCGTGCCAGACTAAAATGCTACGGATGCCGATGTAAGCGCTGTTTACAAGGCATCCTTTTTTTTGCCCGTTTTACCATAAATGCCCTTTAAAACACAAGAGTAGGACACGAGTAGGACATTTGGATTCTTAACTGCCAATCTGATTCAACATTTTTACGATTTTCGGCCTTGTTATTTCAATTTCTTCCGGGCTGATTTCGCCCGATTTCATTGTATGCTCAAAGATTTCTCCAAGATGGAACCCTGTAGTCTTTTCTGCATGGCTGTAAAAATCATGTGTTGTAGACACTTTAAAATGCCCGGCGCGACGGGCCACATACATCATAGGAACTCTTGCAGCAGCAAGAAATGTTAGATGGGTATGGCGAAGGCCGTGGAATGTAATACTAAAACCATTGGTTTTGGCAAACTCAGAAAAACATCCACTAACAGTATCGTTTCTGAAATGTGTGCCGTTCTTTCTAGCGAAAATTAAGTTGTTGTTGTAGTATCTATCACTGTAAAATAGTCTCTGTTTCGCTTGTTCTTTTTTATGCTGTTTGAGAAATTCTATATCTTTTTCGGTTATGTCAATATAAGATTTCGGGATGCCTTCTTTAGTGGTATTATAGTGCTGTGAACTCTCCTTGCCTTCTTTCTTCCCGTAATGAGAGCTTCTAACAACTAAGATTT
>JBMNNQ010000087.1:0-5083 GCA_050942615.1 Dethiobacteria bacterium
AAATCAAAGTAGAACCCTTCGTCGAGCTGCGGCCGATGAGCCAGATTGAACAGGCTTTCAAGGAATCCCACTCCGGCAAACTGCTCAAGCGGGTGGTCCTGACGCCGGATTTTTAGTCGGCATACAAAAAGAAAAAATTATATAATCCCAAATAGTCGGGTTTGGGAAGCCCGGCCTAAATTGCAAATCAGCTTTGCAGATACGGGAAAACAGTATATTTGTTAGTAGGTTGCGGGTCGTTCAGCTTTAAGTTGAACGGCCCGTTTTGATTTTGCCGGGAGAGGTGCAGAAAATTTTCAGCATAATAGTTCAAAGATTTCGAATATAATGATGGGAAGGGGGTAGAGTAATGGTTAAAGATGGTATGGCAGGTTTTTACAATAAGGATCTGTTTTCACAACATATCGGTATTGAATTGTTGGCGTCATCTACCGGGGAAGCCCGGGCCAGAATGGAAATTAAGGATCACCATCTCAACAGCATGGGGACCGTGCACGGTGCGGCTCTTTTTGCTTTGGCGGATGCTGTTTTTGCCGTTGCTTCAAATTCGCACGGCAATATTGCGATGGCTATCAATGCCCATATTTCTTTTATGCAGGCTGCCAGGGAAGGGGTCCTGATCGCTACAGGACGCGAAATTTCTTTAAATCCCAAGTTGGCCAGTTATAAAATTGATATTACTGCTGAACAAGGGGCCCTAATAGCAACTTTTCAAGGCATGGTTTACAGAAAAAAAGAAACACACTGGTAAATCAGGTTTGGGTTCCACCACACGGCTTTCCACCTAGAAAATATAGAGGTATGTTTAAACCTGCAGGGAACAGAGAAGGGTTTTACCCCAAATATGAAGAAATAGGGAACTTTAGGAGTTCTTCAGCAAGCCTGCCCGGCTGTTTTTATCAGTTTGGAAAAGGCTGTTCGGGTAAATGTATCTTAAAAGCGGTTCACTATGGCCCAAGCATGCTGTCCGGCCAGGTATTTTTTAGTATGGGAGAAAAATGATGCCAAAAATAAAAATTGTAACCGATTCCACGGCATTCCTGGAAGAAGAGGTTTTGGAACGCTATGGCATAGAGGTTGTTCCTCTTTATGTAAATTTTGCGGATGAAACAATTAAAGACGGTTCTATTGACAATGCAACATATTTTCATAAATTAATGCATTCCGCAGAGGTGCCTACCACCTCTCAGCCTTCTGCCGGGGACTTTGCCAGGGTTTTTGAAAGGTTAATCAATAGTGGTCACGAAGTTGTGGCCATCCTTATTTCTTCGGGGATAAGCGGTACGGTGGAAAGTGCGCGGGCTGCCGCCAAAATGATCGCTCCGGCCCGTATTTCCGTTGTAGACTCGCTTTCCACCGCCGGCGGCCTGGCTTTACTGGTTTTGGCAGCGGCCCGCGCCGCGCAGGAAGGGAAAGACCGGGAAGAAATTAGGGCGCTGCTGGCAGATTTGAAGGGCAGGTTGAAAGTTTTTTTTGTGCCGGCATCCCTGAAATTTTTAAAAAAGGGGGGCAGAATCGGGGGTGCACAGGCCCTTTTAGGGACGCTTTTGCAGATCAAGCCGCTTCTTTATTTTTCCGGGGGGAAAATAGAGGTGTTTGACAGGGTGCGAACTATGAAAAAGGCGTTGGCAAGGTTGGTGAATGAACTGCCGGCTACCAGTGAGGGGCTGGAACTGTTTCTTATGAATGCCGAATCAGGGGCAAACATTCAAAGGCTAAAAGAGCTAATCCTGCAGCGCCTGCCGGGCCTTCCTATAAAAACATATGAAATAAGCCCTGTGATTGCAACCCATGTCGGGCCGGTGGCCGGCCTGGCTTTTATCCGGCAGACCCAAAACACTGTACCTGGGGTGTAAAATAATAATGACTCAAACAAAAAAGGAAAACGCTTACCTTGACGGCGATGATTTGCGGCATATGATTCTGGAAGCTTGCAGCTACTTTGACTTACATAAGGAATCAATTAATGCCCTTAACGTTTTTCCGGTACCCGACGGGGATACCGGGACGAATATGGGTTTGACGATGCGGGCTGCGGCCCGGGAACTGCAGCAGGTGGAAACAAAGTCTATCGGGGAAGTTGCCGCGATCGCCGCCCACAGTTCGCTGATGGGGGCCAGGGGGAACTCCGGTGTAATTCTTTCGCAGATGTTCAGGGGCATCTCCCGGGGGCTTTCCGGGAAAGACAAGGCCCGCCTGCCGGAATTTGGCAGGGCTTTTCAGTACGGCATTGTCTATGCCTATAACGCTGTTTCCAAGCCTGTAGAGGGCACAATCCTGACGGTTGCCAGGGAGATTGCCAAAGGCAGCAGGGAGGCCCTACAGACTTCTTTAACTTTTATAGATTTGTTGCGGGTGGCAATTGACAAGGGCCGGGGTGCCCTGGAACAAACCCCTGAACTGCTGCCGGTTTTGAAGGAGGCCGGTGTTGTTGACGCCGGGGGGCTGGGGCTGGTAGTTTTTTTAGAGGGTTGTCTGCAAAGTATGCTACGCCGGGCTGATGCCAAAAATGAAATTTTTTTTATGGAAGAACGGGAACCGCCTTTGGGGACAATGTTGATCACCGGGAAAGAGGAAGGCCCGGGCGAAACTCTTTCCAAAGAAGAGTTTAACCCTGTTTTTCCTTATTGTACCGAAGTGTTGATCAAGGGCAGCAATATTTCTACCCGTAAAGTGCGCTGCAACCTTGAAGAACTGGGGGATTCCCTCTTGGTGGCCGGGGAAGGTGATACGGTTAAAGTCCATATCCATACCGATCACCCGGGGACTGTGTTGGAAACATGTTTGTTTTTTGGCAGTCTCCATGATCTTAAAATTGATAATATGGTTGATCAATTCCAGGAAACTAGGCCGGGCAGGTTACTGCCGGAAACTGGGGGGCAGGGGGTTACAGCCGAACTTGAAACGAAACTTCCCGCCGGGGGCAAGGGGCCCGGGGAACAAAAAGATCCCGGGCAGATCGGGGTGGTTACTGTCTCTTCCGGGGAGGGGCTGGCTGCAATATTTACCAGTTTAGGTGCTGATCAGGTGGTTTCCGGGGGGCAGAGCATGAACCCTTCAGTGCAGGAAATCGTGGAGGCGATTGTCGCCCTGCCGACCGAACAGGTTATTGTGCTGCCCAACAATAGCAACATCAGGCTTTCTGCCGAACAGGCCGTAGAACTGGTGGAAAAGGAAGTAATGGTTGTGGATACCAGGAGTGTGACTCAGGGACTGGCCGCGCTTTTGGCTTTGAATCAATTCCAGTCTCTGTCTGAAAATCATGCTGAAATGTGCCGGCGGGCAAGTCGGGTTAAAACAGGTGAAATAACTTATGCTGTGCGTGCTGCTGTGATCGACAGCTTACGGGTTGAAAAAGGGGATATTATCGGTATCAGCAATGGCCGTTTATTGGCCGGCGGCAAGGAGGTCGACGCTACAACCGTCGCCCTTGCAGCAGCAATGCTTACCCCGGAGGATGAAATACTGACCCTTTTTTACGGGGACAGTATCACCGGTGAACAGGCGCAGGCGCTGCAGGTACAGCTGGTCAACAAGTTTCCCGGGCTGGAGGTTGAACTGCAATACGGGGGCCAGCCCCTTTATTATTACTTTTTACTGGTGGAATAAAGCTGTTTAAAACAGGTAAAGCTTAAACGCCGGCTTCAGGTTGGAATTAACGCCTTGCCGGGATCCTCCCGGGCAGAGAAGGACTTCCAGGCCTGAGCGGTGAATTATTTCATTTGCAAAGTTTTTTAGCGGTGCGCTTAATTTTTGGGGAACGGCCAGGGAAAAATGAACTATTATATACTGTAACAGAAAAATAATACATGTTCCAGACTGAGCATACTTTGGATAAGGGTTGCATGCCGGCGATACAATATAACTGGAGGGTTTTTATATGACTTTGCCCGTCTATAAGCGCATTATCTTAAAGTTAAGCGGGGAAGCCTTGGCTGGAGAGATCGGATACGGTATTGATTATAATATTTTAAAAAATTTTGCCGAACAGATTAAAGAGGTAAAGAAGTATAATGTGGAAATAGCGATGGTGGTCGGGGGGGGCAATATCTGGCGGGGGGCCCAGGCCGGGCAGAGGGGTATGGACCGCGCTACAGCGGATTATATGGGGATGTTGGCGACGGTGATCAATGCTTTGGCTCTGCAGGATGCCCTGGAAAGCCTTGATGTTGACACGCGGGTACAATCAGCCATTGAAATGCGGGAGGTGGCGGAGCCCTACATCAGGCGCCGGGCGATCAGACATTTGGAAAAAGGAAGGGTTGTGATATTTGCCGGGGGAACCGGTAATCCATACTTTTCCACCGACACTGCAGCTGCCTTGAGAGCAGCAGAAATCGAAGCGGAAATTATTTTGCTGGCCAAAGGGAAGGTGGATGCTGTCTATGATATGGATCCCCTTCTGAATCCGGAGGCCCAGAAATTTACGGAATTAAGCTATATTGATGTTATTAACCGTGATCTGGGTGTTATGGATTCCACTGCGGCCTCCTTGTGTATGGATAATAAAATTACAATCGTGGTTTTTGGCCTGAATAATTCAGAAAACATAAAAAGGGTCGTCATGGGCGAAAAACTAGGTACAATTGTCAGGGGGAGGAAATAAGTGACTGCAATCTTTCAATCAACCGAAGACAAAATGAAAAAAAGTGTGGAAGTTTTTAAAAAGGAACTGGGTACCTTAAGAGCTGGTCGGGCTGTTCCTTCCTTGCTCGACAGGATCAATGTGAACTATTATAACACCCCCACTCCTTTAAACCAGCTGGCAACTATTTCAGCGCCGGAAGCGCGGCTGTTGGTGATCCAGGCCTGGGATAAAAATGCCGTGGGGGAAATAGAAAAAGCCATTTTGAAATCTGACTTGGGTTTAAACCCCCAAAGCGATGGTAACGTGATCCGGCTGGCCATTCCCCAGCTTACAGAGGAAAGAAGAAAGGAACTCGTGAAAACGATCCGCAAGAAAGCAGAGGAGGCCCGGGTAGCTATCAGAAACATCCGCCGGGAAGCCAACGATCTGTTGAAAAATCAGGAAAAAAAAGGTGATATATCCGAAGACAACCTGCGGACTGCCCAGGGGGAAGTG
>JBMNNQ010000088.1:0-5071 GCA_050942615.1 Dethiobacteria bacterium
ACCCGGGGGGCCATTTTTTCAACCGTTGCATAAAGGTTAAATTCTTTTTGCATTTCCTTTTCACGTGACAGTTCCGCAGCTTTTTCTTTAAGCAGCCGGGCCCGGGGATCAGAAAGACTATATACCGCATGCCCGATGCCATAAATTAGGCCCTTCCTGTCAAAAGCTTCCTTATTCAAAATTTTCTTCAAATAAGCTGCTACCTCTTCTTCGTCTTCCCAGTCTTTGACGTTGGCTTTAATTTCATTGATCATACCCATCACCTTGATATTGGCGCCCCCATGTTTGAAGCCTTTTAAGGAGCCGACCGCTGCCGCAATAACAGAATAAGTATCTGTGTCCGCCGAAGACACCACATGAGTTGTAAAGGCGGAATTATTGCCGCCACCGTGTTCGGCATGAAGCATCAGGCTAAGATCAAGGACTTCTGCTTCTAATTCACTGTAATTATTATCAGGCCTAACCATATACAGAAAATTTTCAGAAAGGCTTAAGTCCTTCCTGGGATTATGGATATACAGGCTTTTGTTACCATAGTAATGAGCCTTGGCCTGGTAGCCATAGGCTACCATGGTCGGAAAGCGGGCAATCAATTCGATGGACTGCCTGAGAACGTTTTCCAGGCTGTTTTCATCAGGGTTGGGATCATATGAATAGCTGGCCAGCACGCTCCGGGCTAATTTGTTCATAATGTTCTGACTGGGAGCCTTTAAAATCATATCTTCAGTAAAACCATTGGGAAGCAGGCGGTTTTCAGCCAATGTTTCCTGGAAGTAGTTTAATTCTTGCGGGGTTGGCAGTTCACCGAACAAGAGCAGGTAACAGATCTCTTCAAAGCCATGCCTTTTTTCCTGTTGAAAACCTTTAACCAATTCGTTAATTTCTATACCACGGTAAAATAACTTGCCGTCAACAGGCACCCTTTCACCCTGGTCATTGATAATGTAAGCATGAACATCACCGATCTCTGTCAGGCCCACCAAAACCCCGGTGCCATCTATATTTCTTAACCCCCGTTTGGTATCATACTTGGTGTAGAGATCAAGGTAAATATGATTATTTTTTTCTACAAGGGATGCCCAGTCTTTATAACGATCCAAATCCACATTTGTCTGAACAGTGGGAAAATTGTTGGGTACGTTTATGATCATTTTATTCTCCTCATTTCCAGGGCAGGTTATCTTCATAGCCCTGCCCGAAAATACTTTTAATATTTCTTTATTATAAATTGCAATAGCTTTAAATTGCAATAGGCTTTTTGAATTAGCCGCTAAAAAATTAAATGCACTGCGCGGTATTATGGTTACATAATAAAAGAATGTGGTTCATTTCAACACAAAAATAAAAAACCCTCTTCATATTTTTTAATTCATATATCAATAAAGGCACTGCTCGATGCGCAGTGCCTTTAAATAATGCATGAGCAAACCTGTAAGCCGAGTTCTGTTCTCCTGAAAAGGAGTGGCAGCCATCTATCTAGGGCGCCAGTTGCCTGGCTCCTCCAGCGACTCATACCCGAGGGATTCGGCGGGCAACGTCATCTCCCTCCTATTCAGTCTTGCTCCGGGTGGGGTTTACCTAGCAGGCCGGTCACCCGGCCCCTGGTACGCTTTTACCGTACCGTTGCACCCTTACCCTGGGGAAAACAAATGTTTTGCCCGGGCGGTTTATTTCTGTGGCACTATCCTTGGGGTCGCCCCCACTGGGCGTTACCCAGCACCCTGCCCTGCGGAGCTCGGACTTTCCTCGGAAGTCATACTTACCCCCGCGACTGCCTAGTTTACTCATGTAAACTTTTGTCTACTCTTCTGTTATTATTTTAACATATTTATTTTTCCTTGTCAAAACCTGCAGTCTTTAAACTGCGTTAAACTGAGTCAAACTGTGGCCAATGCCTGCCTGGCGGATAACCAGGGGTTTTATGCCTGGAACCCACCCTGTACCTCCTTAAAAAACAGGAAAAGGGGTACTACAAATGAAGGCGACCTGTTTATTTCCGGTGACAACAAAGCCTTTTCAGAAGCACAGTGCAGAGTACTTAAAAAGTTTAACGCTTCTTCCAGGTTATCTACTGAAACCACCTCCAGGCGGGTTGCAACCTGCAAGGCCTCCCTGTAATTTTCGGCAGGTACTAAAAAATATTCCAAACCGGCCCTTTCGGCAGCAAAAACCTTTTGCTTGACCCCCCCGATACCGCCCACTTTACCGTCCAGGGCAATCGTACCGGTACCCCCGATACGACGGCCCCCTGTTAGATTTTCGGGAAGCAGCCTATCCAGGATTTCCAAAACGAACATCATCCCGGCGGAAGGGCCGCTTACCGGGCCGGTTTCAATTTCAATTTTCAAAGGGAAAAGCGGTTTCCAGTTTAGGGTGCGAACATAGAGCCGCAGGGCTGCCTGGTGGGGATCTTCCAGGTGGGAAACTGTTAAAATTTCAGCTTCATTATTTTCTTCTTTACGCTGAAATGCAATTCTTACCTTTTCGCCAACATCCTTCTTTTGTATGTCGGCAACCACCTCTTCAGCCAGGTTGACACCTTCCCCCTCGACCGCAGTGATAATATCCCCGGCCTGGAGAACACCCCGGGCGGGGCTGTCAGGTAGAACCCGCACAACTTCCACACCGTCACTGGTAACCGGCACCTCATAGCCGGCGCGACGCAAGGCAATGACCCCGGCTAAATGCTTGCTTTCCTGCATCCAGCTCTTCATCAGATCGTTATATTCTTCCATGGAAAGATCGCTGGGAACAACCTGGGAAATAGGGCGCAAATCCACAGCCGGATGAAAATAACCATAAAGAAAACCCCAAACGTTGGCCGGCTGCTGGGAAACAGTCAACATATAAAACTGCCCCTGTTCCTGGCGCTGCTTTCCCTCCACCTGAATAAGGTTCCCCAGTTTTTCTGCAGAACCCGGTTTAACAAGAAAATAGTTTAACTGCACTAAAAACCCCATCATAAAAATAATGAGGATCATAAAACCGTAGCTGACTGCCCTGCGCAAAAAACCGCCCCTTCCCTTTCACGATATCGCAATAAAGCTGCCCGCCGGCTGGAGGTCTATTATTTTTTAACAGGCAATATATATTTATTGGGTTAAAATTCTTTTTCTGGGGTAGATGAAATGCTAAACACTATCTTCTTTATTTTACTTGGTCTATTTTTTTTGCTGTTATTGGTAACATCTTTTAATACGAAAAGAAGGATCCTGCTTTTTTACCTGCCGGCCTGTTTGTCTGTATTATTAACCATTAGTATGATTGTCTATCCGAAAGAAGCTTTTGAGGCAGCTGTAAACGGCCTGTCAATCTGGTGGAATATTGTTTTTCCCGGCCTTTTGCCATTTTTTGTTTTATCCCAGATCCTGATTGGCCTGGGTGTTGTCCATTTTTTAGGGGTTTTGCTGGAACCGATTATGCGCCCGCTTTTCAACGTTCCCGGCACGGGTTCCTTTGTTTTAGCCATGGGTCTGGCCTCCGGTTTTCCTTTAGGGGCGGTCCTTACCAATAAGCTTAGGCAAGACAAACTGTGCAGCAAGGTTGAAGCAGAGCGGCTGCTTAGTTTTACAAACACTGCCGATCCGTTGTTTATGTTTGGAGCCGTGGCTGTTGGCATGATGCACGCTCCGCAAGCCGGCGCCCTAATCGCCGCAGCGCATTATCTTTCCAGTGTTACGGTCGGCTTATTAATGCGTTTCTATAAAGCCCGGGAAAAAACAAATGCACCCCCGCAAAGAAATATTTCCCGGATGAAAAAAAATGGTCAACAAGGCATCTTCGCCCAGGCCTTTGCAGCGCTGGTTCAAGCCCGGCAGAAAGACGGCCGTCCTTTTGGCCGGCTATTGGGGGAGGCAGTAAAAGAATCTGTAAACACCCTTTTGCTTGTCGGCGGGTTTATTATCCTTTTTTCTGTGGTGATCAGTATTCTTGATTTGGCCGGGGTGGTAAATCTTTTGGCGGCAGCATTTTCCTCTTTCCTTTCCTGGATTGGATTGGAAGTTGCCCTTACACCGGCGTTTATCAGTGGTTTTTTTGAAATTGATTTAGGCTGCCAGTTGGCCGGTACTGCCGCTGCTGCCACCCTGAATGAAAAGGTTATGGCTATCAGTTTTATCATTGCCTGGAGCGGGTTATCTGTACATGCACAGGTGGCCAGCATTATCAGCTCTACAGACATAAGTATTTATCCTTACCTGCTGGCCCGTGTTGTGCACGCTGTTTTAGCAGCCCTTTATTGTTTCCTGCTTGCCGGCCCCCTTCCCCTTCCTGCATTTATTCAGCATAAAACCCTGCCCGTTTTTTTACAAACCACACCGCGCGGCAATTTATCTCACCTGTATGCTAAAATGCTTTTTATGGGGGAACGCTTTCTAACAATTTTAGGTTTTTTACTGCTTGTTTCCCTTTTTGTATACACCTATAAAAAATATAATCCCAAAAAAGAAAAATAGCATTCAAGCCTGGCAAAAGACTTTGCTCTCAATGCAGCATCATAATTGTAAAAAAACGGCTTTCAGCCCTACCAGCTGTCAGTCGCCTACGCCCTGCGGCCTTAGCTTAGATCCCGACTTATCCTGGAAGGACGGCCTTTTTTCTATGTAGCCGGATGTTAATCAGGATTTTCAATTTTATTTATAATCATTGCATAAACCTGGGGCGGAACCAATCCTTTTATATCACCGCCATAGCTGGCTACTTCCTTTACGAGGCTGGAACTGATAAAAGAGTACTTATAGTCGGTCATCATAAACATGGTGTCCACATTACGATTCAACTTTTTATTAATCAAAGCCATCTGAAATTCAAACTCAAAATCTGAAATTGCACGCAGCCCTTTGATAATGATCGCCAAATTATTTTTTTCTGCATACTCCACCAGAAGTCCCTGGTAAGAATCCACCTCCACGTTATCGTAAGACTGGGTAATGCTTTTCAACATTCTTACCCTTTCTGCCATGGAAAACAGTGCATTCTTCCGGGGATTTTCCAAAACTGCTACAATAAGGTGATCAAAAACTTTACTGGCACGCTCAATTATATCCAAATGACCCCTGGTTACAGGATCAAA
>JBMNNQ010000013.1:0-25527 GCA_050942615.1 Dethiobacteria bacterium
ATTTCCATCGCTGGGGGGGCTTCCTTGCCCTGGATTAAAAACCTTCAACAAAAATTACTTAAAAGATCTGCAACATGCTACAGTTTAGCGGCTGTGCTAGCCTGCCTGTTGATCCTCATTCTTTCTACAGCATATTTAATTGATACGACCTATAACCCGTTTTTATATTTTCGTTTTTAAAAAGGGCCCGGCAAAATGGGGGTGATCGCTTGCATCTTCTCAACAAAATTTTAACAGTCATATTAATAGTTTTTTTAACCAGTTTTTCTTTGCTGTTTATCTTGTTGCCTGATCAGGCTTTTTCAGAAACAGAAAACCGTATGCTGCAAAAAAAACCGGCCTTTTCGTGGGATAACCTTATTTCCGGTAAATTCGGTTCAGCTGTCGAAAATTATGTTGCCGATCAATTTGCCTGCCGGGATATATGGGTCAGCCTCAAATCTGCTGCTGAACTGATATTACAAAAAAAAGATAATAATGGCGTCTACTTCGGCCGGGAAGGTTACCTGCTGCAAAAACCGGACAGACCTGACGCCGCCCTGTTGGCAGCAAACATTGAGGCCGTCAACCAATTTGCAGCAAACATCCCTACCAAAGTTTATTTTCTTTTAGCGCCGTCTTCTGTACAGATTTTAACTGACAAGCTGCCCCAATTTGTAGCACCCCATCCCATAAATGATCTGTTGGCTTTGACCAAAGAGCAGCTTTCACCCAAGGTTAATTTTATTGACACCTTCCCCATCCTAGCTGCGCACCGGCAGGAATACATTTATTATAAGACCGACCACCACTGGACAACCAGGGGGGCATATTATGCTTACCGGGAAGCAGGGCCCCTTTTAGACTATAAACCTCTGGCTATAAACGATTTTACCATTGAACAGGTTAGCAGCGATTTTTATGGCACACTTCATGCAAAAAGCGGCCACCGCTTTATACAGCCTGATACCGTTGAACTTTTTAAACCAAAGAATAATCTTTCCTGCCGGGTGGAGTACGTAAATGAAAAAAAGACAGGCCACAGCCTGTATGCCAAAAAGCATTTACTGCGCAAGGATAAATATGCTGTTTTTTTAGATGGCAACCATGCCCTGATCAGGATTAATGTGCAAAACCAAACCGATCGCAAGCTGCTTGTGGTCAAGGATTCTTATGCCAACAGCCTGATCCCTTTTCTCGCCAACCATTATGATGAAATTCATGTCATCGATCTGCGCCACTTCAACGCGCCCCTGCAGGGCTATATTAAACAATATAATTTGAACGAAATACTGTTTGTTTACAACTTCATTTCTTTTGCTGAAGATCCAGCCATACGCAAAATACAAACAAAAAATTAAAACATGGTATAAAAAACTTGGGGCAACTGCAGCAGCAGACAGAAGAACAGATTAAAACTATGCCAACACCTGGCTGTCGACAGCAGTCTGCCTTAAACACGAACTGAAAACTGAACAAATAAAAAAAGCCTTTTTTCCAACCTCAGGGCATTACATTTCTGCAAAGGCTGCCTATTCCCAGTCCGTCTGATCTAATATTTCCTTGATCTTTAATTCAAATTGATCCAAGTCCAGTGTAGCTTCCTTCTTAATGCTTTTTCGCAACATTGGCCCCACCTGTTCAATGTCGTCCAGCAGGTCCTGCAGTAATTCCAGGGCAGCAGTAGCCTCCAATATTTCCTGAGGGGTTTGAACAATGTTTTTCAAAATTGCATGTTCTGTCCGGGAGGCGATGAGGGGGTTGGGCATCTGTTCAACGTAAACCTTGGTGCGGCGTCCGGGCCCCCTGTTGTCTTCAATTGGTTCTAAGGCAATAACCTTGTCGGACCTCACAAATTTACCATAACCCAAAGGGATAATCACTTGTTCCCTGATTTCCATTGATCTTACCTCCTGCAGTTCGTAGTCAGAGCACAAAAATTTCTGATAGACCATATTTTTAATCCGCCGGTGACAAACAAGTTATTCTGCCACATTATTCTACCGGCACCCCATAATAGTATTCTATGCCATCTTCTAAAAGCTTACTTATAACCTTTTTTTGATATTCCATATATTTTAAATGTGCCAGTGTCTCTGCCAAAGCCATCCATTTCAGCTCTGTTGTAAATTGTCCCCAGGGCTGGGGAATGTTCCAGCTTACTTGGGAGGCAATTTCCAGGGCATTCTTGCCGCTTCTCCCGTCCGCACCCAAAACAGTTGCAATTTCTTGTTCCCTTTGCAGGTGGTGTTTTTTTAACTCCAAAATCCGGCCAGGGTGGTCTTTAAACGTCCGGCGGTGCCCGGGCAGAACAAGATCAACATCTAAGCCTGCCACCTTATCAAGACTGGCTAAATACTCGCGCAGGGGGTTGCGGTCTTCTCCCGGCCAAAGGAAAATTGCCGGCGTAATCGTTTCTAAAATATGATCCCCGGCAAAAAGAAGTTTCCGTTGTGGTTCATAAAGGCAGAGATGTCCGCTGGAATGACCGGGCGTCATTATGGACTGCAAAGCGTACGCCCCAATATTAAAGGTTTCCCCTTCACCGCAGATCTGAATGCGACCCCGGGGCTCCTGTTGCTGTATGAATGCCCTTACAGCATCTTTCATCTCTTCCAAGGGGAGATCTTTTAAAAATTCCGGTGTTTCCCGAATAAATTTATCGACTTCTGCCGCCGGAAAACCGTTTCTTTTACCGTGGGTAAAACCTTCCTTCCACCTGCCGGGGACCCCCCAAAAAGCCGCCTCCGGCGCGTTTATATAAATTTTGGAGGTAGCAGCAGCCAATACAGGAGCCAGGCCAAAATGATCTTCGTGCAGATGGGTGATAAAAAAATCAACGTCCTTTAAGCTTACATCCAATTCCCGGAGGGCAGCGCCCAAGGCCTCCTGGCATTCCCGCCTGTTCATGCCTGAATCTATCAACAGGCTGCGCTTTTTACCTTTAAGCAGATAGGTATTCACTGCCTGCAGGGAAAGATCAGGCAAAGGCAATTCAATTCTGAAAATTCCGGGTAAAATCTTTTCAATCATAATCAGCCACCCTTTTATTTTTTTATAACAGGCAGCGTTTGAACCGCAAACTGAAACAGCGGCGCACCCCACAAGTAAACACTGCATTGTTTTGCCTGCCCTGGTATGAAAATAGGGGAAGCAAAAAATCTTTCTTTGCTTCCCCCTGCCGATACAGAATCATTACATATTATTTAAAAGATAAAAACGATCGAATTTTCTTCTGCAGCAAAATACTGTGCCATTTCGCCCGCCAACCAGGCAGGGATCATCAGCCGGCCATCTTTAACTTTTGCGGTAGTAGGCAAATCTTTTTCTGCACCGTTTACAGAAGCCTTTCTGCTGCCAGAGGCCACCTTTATTTCCACACGTTCATCCCGGTAACAGGCCTGTTTATTTTCCGGCATCCATTGTATTTCTCCGCCGGCCAGCTCGGCCAAGGCACGGAAAGGCACCATCAGGGTTTCACCTTCTTTATAAGGGGCCGGGTCCAAATCAATAGCCTGGCCGTTTAACAGGCATTGGTTGTTTTCCGGATCGATTACCAGGTTTGCAGGGTTTGCAGGAACGGCAGCGTCATCCATTGATGCCAGTAGATTAACAAACAGGGACAGGGGGCCCTCGCCAAATTCTGCCTGCAAATCAGGATCTGCCATCAAGGAAAAGAAGGAAACCTGTTCGGCAGCCGTTGGAAAAGCCACTTCTACCGGTTTGTTGATATCCCATAGAATTTGCTCAGCATTTACAGTCAGATCCAACTGCGGTGTACCCAGGATTGACGCCAACATTTCATGTTCGGCCTTTAGCTGATAGGTGCCTTTGGTTTTCCTGATAAAGCCTGCTTGATCCAGGTAATATTCCTCTGTTGCGGACAGATCAAGACCAAACTGTTTTTTTAACAGGGCGGGTGAAACCCCGCGCAGGTAGGCCAGCGCTTCAGAAAGACTACTTTGCAGCTGTTGGTAGTTTGTTTCTGCAAGCGCTTCTATTTCCTCCGGGGAAGGCATTTCTTCCGGCGGTAAAACCCCCTCCTCTACCATTTTTTCCAGGGGTTCACGCACAGAAAACAGCACATAGTCTTTAAAGGCCTCACTTTCGGAAAGGTATTCTGCTGTGTAGGAAAGCAGGGCCAAGATCTCCTCAAAATCAAGGTCCACTCTAATTTTGCGCGCTATAATAGTGCCGTCCGGAAACTGCAGTGTTTCCGTGCCCAGTGATTCCACCCGGGAAAGCGGAAAATTAAAATCCTTGATCAAGGCTTTCGCAAATGCATAGGCTCTTTCTGTCTGCCCCTGTACATAGTCGGTTCCAAACACAGCGGAAAAGTCAACGTCAGCCTCGGGAACAGCCCGGCCTGTTTCAGCAGGATCTATCACCAGGTAACGGGCGTCGGCAGACGTTTTCAGGGCTATTTTACCCCCATCCACATAAAAACTTAACGCGGGGGCCTGTGGATATTCCCACCCCAAAAGCTTACACGCCGCAGCGTCTGCAGGGGTAAGTACCATTTTCATGGAGGTTGTACTTTTCAGAGCAGCTTCCAAAGCCAGTCCTTTTTCCAACATTGAAAAAAGAGCTTGCACCTGCGGGTTTAACTGTGCTGCAGGGTTATTGTTAATCACGGAAAAATTCCCGCTGGCCCTGCAGGATTTAACCTCCATATTCTGCATGAAACCCTGTTTCAAGGCGGCGTGGTTGTCCAAACAACCGGCCAAAGGCAAAACCATCACCAATACCATAAACAACGCTAAAAACTGTAACCATAAAACTTTTTTTCGTGGGGAGCCCGACATAGATTTCACTTCCTTTTTTTAAATTAGGAGCATACTGGGAACATTCCCCGCTTATTCCGGATTGCCTTAATACCGTACAGTAATTATATCATAAGCAAAGCCCTGCCTTCAAAATTATTTTGGTCCTCTCCCAACCACCGAAGAGAAAATTATGATATAATATTTAAAACTAATATAAAGAGAGGGGAACATCTTTGAAAAAGTATTTGTTTTATGCTGTTCTTTGCTGTACTGTTTTGGCTTTAATTGTTTCCGGCTGTACAAGCACCCAGGAAACAGGCCAGGAACCAGATCCGGAAGAGACAGAAAAGCTGGTGATGGGCACCAATGCGGACTTTCCTCCATTTGAGTTCCGCAATGAGGAAAATGAGGTGGACGGGTTTGACGTGGATATTGCCAAAGCCGTCGCTGCTGCCCTTGGCAAGGAACTGGTTATTGAAGACATGGAGTTTGGCGGCCTGACCCAAGCCCTGAATTCCAACAGAATTGATATGGCTGTTGCCGGTATTACCATTACAGATTTACGCTTGGAAGAAGTGGATTTTTCAGATCCCTACCACTTTGCCGGTCAAACGGTGGTTGTCCTGGAGGATGAAGAGGACATTGAAAGCGTTGATGACCTGGAGGGCAAAGTTGTTGCTGTCCAGTTAGGCACAACGGGCGACCTGGAGGCACATGAACGTTTCGAAAAAGAAAATATCAGGCAGTATAACAAAATTAACGAAGGCTTTCTTGATCTGGCCAACAAGCGTGTAGACGCCATTATTATTGACATCCCCGTTGCCGAACGTTACATTGAAATTAAAGGCGGTTGTAAGACCGTTGGCGGTGCCTTTACCGAAGAATATTTCGGTATTGCCGTCAAAAAGGAAAATACAGAATTGCTGACAGAAATCAACAACGTTTTAACAGACCTCAAAGAAAGTGGCAAGTTTGACGAATTCATTAATAAATGGTTCTAATGGGGAGAGGTGATGGCAACTTAGGTTTGCGGCAATTGTAACTAAGGGTTCCTGCCAGAGCTTTGGAACCGGTAAACAACTTCTTTTCCCCAGCTTCAAAACAGGGCTGGCCGAAGGCAAAGCGCCACGCGCTTTGCCTTTCTTATGACCGGGCCTGCCCGTTTGGTTTTAAAAACGCAGCAGCTTATATGGAGGTGTTGCCTGATGAAATTTCTTGATTATACCGTTGTTATCAATAACTGGCCTTTTCTGATGCTGGGTTTGCGGGAAACACTGCGCATCTCTTCCCTTGCCGTAACATTGGGTTTCTGTATCGGTTCATTTGTTGCGCTGGCACGGCTTTCCCGTTCCCGATTCCTCAAGCTTGCCTCCGGGGCTTATATCGAATTTATCCGCGGCACACCGCTGTTGGTACAGCTTTTTATTCTTTATTACGGCCTGCCCCAGCTGGGCATTGATCTTGACCGCCGGGCAGCGGCGGCGATCGGGCTTTCGATCAATAGCGGCGCCTACGTGGCCGAAATAGTCCGCGCGGGGATCCAATCCATCGACAAGGGACAGATGGAAGCCGCCCGTTCCCTGGGCATGAGCGGAACAGCGGCCATGATCCATGTAATTTTGCCCCAGGCCTTCCGCCGGGTCATCCCCCCCCTGGTCAATGAACTGATTATGCTGATTAAGGACTCCTCCCTGCTATCCGTCATCGCTTTAACAGAGCTCATGCGGGCCGGGGAACATATCCGCACCAGGACTTATAAGGATTTTGAAATTTTTACAGCAATTGCCCTTATTTATTTTGTGATTACCTATACTCTTTCCAAAATTTTAGGTTACCTGGAAAGGAGGTTGCAAACCAGTGATTAAAGTTCGGAATCTGCACAAAAGTTTTGATCAACTGCATGTCCTGCATGGTATCACCACAGATATTGAAAAGGGAGAAGTGGTGGTCATCATCGGCGCCAGCGGTTCGGGCAAAAGCACCTTTTTACGCTGCCTTAACCTGCTGGAAATACCCCAAACAGGGGAAATCATTATTGATGGGGTAAATATCTGTGCCCCGGGGGTAAATTTAAACCATATCAGACAAAACATGGGCATGGTTTTTCAACATTTCAACCTCTTTCCCCATAAAACAACCTTGGAAAACATCAGCTTGGCACCCCTGCGTGTTAAAAAAATGGCACCAAAGGAGGCTGGGAAACTGGCCTTGACACAACTGGAAAGAGTTGGGTTGCGGGATAAAGCTAATGCTTACCCCCGCCACCTTTCCGGGGGACAACAGCAAAGGGTAGCTATCGCCCGCGCACTGGCCATGCAACCCAAAGTGATGCTTTTTGACGAACCCACTTCAGCCCTGGACCCGGAAATGATTAAAGAGGTTTTAAGCGTGATGAAACAACTGGCCCGGGATGGCATGACCATGGTCGTTGTTTCGCATGAAATGGGCTTTGCCCGGGAGGCGGCCGATCGTGTTATTTTTCTGGATGAAGGCGTAATTGCCGAGGAAGGCCCCCCGGACCAAATTTTCCGCCACCCGCAGGCCCCCCGGACCAAGGAATTTTTAAGCCAGATCCTTTAAAATTGCAGCATCCCCATCGCTGCCGGCAAAAGCAACACTATCTTTCCTGCAGGCCGAAGCTGAACCTCTAAAATTTCTGAATTGTTCTTAATTGATGCAAGGAATAGAATTAAATAATACCTTAACAGGAGGTGTCCGCCTGGTACAGATCACTGCTGCAGATAACCCAAAATTTATTCTTAAACCGGAATGCTTTTTCAAGATGCTTTTTTCTAACCGGACGATTTGGACCGTCTTGCAAACAGGCTTTTGTACCAGGCAACAAATTTGTTAGATAAAATTACTGTAGCCCACTTGATTGACCATGCCCTTCTGGCCCCGGATCTTACCGATCAACAGCTCCACAGCGGCCTTACCCTGGCCAGGCAGGCAGGATGCTGCACCGCCTGTGTTCATGCCGCCGATGCAGCCACCGCCTCCCGCGTGTTGGCGGGCAGCAAAACCGGCGTCTGTGCGGTGGTGGGGTTTCCCTTGGGCAGACAGTCTACACGTCTAAAAACCTTGGAGGCTGCAGAAGCCTTTCAGAATGGTGCCACAGAACTGGATATGGTTTTGCATTTGGGTTATTTGAAATCAGGCCGTTTCCAGGCGCTGCAGGAAGATATCCAGGCTGTAGCCGAGGCCACCCCCGCACCGCTCAAGGTCATTTTGGAAACAGGTTACCTGACTGCTGCAGAAATAACCGCCGCCTGTCAAACAGCCATTGCCGCAGGGGCAAAGTTTGTCAAAACCTCAACCGGGTTTGGCCCGGGTGGCGCTGCTGTTGCAGATATTAAACTGATGCGCAAAACCGTCGGTGAAAATTGTGGCGTAAAGGCCGCCGGTGGCATTGCCACACTAAAAGATCTGCTGCAAATGGTTCAAGCCGGGGCCAATCGAATCGGCACCAGTAAAACGGCGATGATTCTGAAAGAACTGCAATTTTAGTTTTCAATCCTGCCTGTACAAACCTAGACCCGAAAAAACCTGCCCTTAATTAACAGCCGTTCCCCCTAGGGGCCACAGCAACCATTGTTTTTTAGGTAAAAAACCCAAACCCTTCCAGCTCCAAACCCCACCTGCCCCTGGAAAATCATTTCAACCTGACAAGGCGGGGCCTTTGTCGAAAAAGCTATTTCCCGGGAAATTTTTATAACCCAAATTACTACACCATTTCTGGTTTTATAGAAATATTTGCCCTAAGTTTGTCAAAAACACCTTAAACCGGAACCAAAACGTAAATTATACGTCTATATATATAAAGAAAAGAGCATTTTCCAAAGGTGGATTTTAAAAATGTTTCGGCGTGATTTGCAAATTTTTGTGGGTACCATTGTTTTCTTCTATATTTTTCTCCACCCCCTATCCCTTTTCGCCCCTGCCAATACCACTTTTTTTGACTTGCAGTCACGCCCGCAACTGGCCCTGCAAACACAGCCCATGTTTCTTCAAAATAACATCTTATCGGAAACAAAGCTGCCAAAACCTGAACCTTCCTCACAAACGCCGCTACGAAAAGAAACAAACCAGGGTGCCTTGCCCCAACAAGTAGCAGTAGCAACACCTGCAGGTACCCCGGAGGACGCACCTATTTCAGAAGCACCGGCGACCCCCCCCCAAACGTCCCCAAAGGGCAATATTGTTGAAAACAGTTATCCGCCTGCGGCACCAGCATCTTTTTACAGGCTTGATGTGCAAAACATGGTGGCACTAACTTTTGATGACGGCCCTTCTTACCAAATGACAGAACAATACCTGGCGGTACTGGAGACTTATGGACTACAGGCCACATTTTTCGTCGTGGGCCGGCAGGCTGTTCTCTATCCTGAAATATTGGAAAAAATTGTTGCCCAGGGCAGTGAATTAGGCAGCCATTCCTGGAAACATGATCGCCTGGACAGGCTATCACCAAAACAAATCGCTGCCGACTTACAGAAAACGGCAGCAAAAATTTATGAAGCAGGGGGGCAGGAAATTGCTTTCATGCGCCCCCCATATGGACGTGGTTCTGCAAATGTACTTGCGACAGCAAAGGATTTGGGCCAAAAATTGGTTTATTGGGATGTGGATCCCCGTGACTGGGAAGAACCGTCCCCCAAAAAAATTGTCAGCGAGGTTCTGGCACAGGTCCGACCGGGTTCCATCATTCTCCTTCATGAGGGCTACCGGAATACACTCACAGCCCTGCCGGAAATTATACAGGGTTTACAGGCGCGCGGCTTGCAACCGGTATCCGTTTCTGCATTGCTTGCAGCTTGGAATGAAAACGTTGCAACAGATACTGCGGACATTGATGAACAGTAAAAATAATCTTATTGCTGCTAAGATCAACTATTAATATCTTAGCCGGACAACATTCAAGCCCCCTTTATTTCAGTTTCCAGCAAAGTCTTGATCTGAGGCTTTTTAATCAATAACAGCGATCCAAGCAACCCCAGCAGGGAAACTGCTGCGGCCACAGCAAAAGAAATGCCAAAGGCCCCGGTGACATCCCGCAAGTACCCCCCCAAAATAGGACCAAAAACCTGCCCGATCCCAAAGAAAAGCGTTACAAAGCCCACGCCTGCCGGTGCCAAATCAGGGCCCACATGATCGCCGGCTGCAGCACCCATGATGGTGGGTATGCTCCAGGCGCTTAAACCAAAAAGCACCGCTGAAAGGTAGAAAGCGCCCATAGAATTAAAAACTGCAAAGATGACATAAGAAAGAGCCAATGTCAAATAGGCCAGCGCCGCGCCTTTCCCCCTGCCTAAAACGTCGGAAATACTTCCCCAGATTATCCCGCAAAAAATGCTCAACCCCCCGACTACAGCCCACATCATACTGGCCTGGGCATCAGCCACACCTGCATCTAAAAGAAAGGCTTTAAAGTAGGTCATATAGATCACGTAGGAAAAGCCATACATAAAATACACAATACCGATATACCAGACTTCCTTAACCCTGTAGATCAGCCCCCACTGTAAATTGCCGGCCTTGCCCTTTGCCTGCACAGCCGGCAGAACATTTTTCGTTTCAGAACCAACCAGCGGCAGGCCTAAGTCGGCAGGCTTATTTCTTAAAAATATCCCACAAACAACAGCAATAATTAATATCAAACCACCCAGGTAATACCAGGCAAGAGACCAGCCCTGGGCACCATAAGCCTTAAAAATTGCAGGAACAATGATACCAGTCAGCAATGTGCCGGCGCCAACACCGCCAATTACAATTCCCGTGGCAAAACCCCGTCGCTGTGTGGCAAACCAAGCCGTACCCAGGGCTACTGCCACAACATAGGCGCCACCATTACCAATACCGGTCAGTAAGCGCATAACCAGGGCAAATTTAAATGAAGACGCTGTCCCTGTCAGTAGCATGGTTATGCCCATCAACAGCAGGGAAATGGTGATTACAATGCGACTACCGTACATAGTAGCCAATATTCCTCCCACAAGTGCAAAAAGAAGATACCCTGTCATGTTTCCTGCCTGCAACAAACCTGCCTGGGTAAAAGAAATTCCTAACCCTTTACTCATTTCTGGCAGTATAAGTGTATAAGCCATTCTCCCAAAACCATGTGCACCAATAGTAGTTAGCAAACCCAACAAGATTACAATCCAGCCATAATGAATCTTTGTAGTTGCACCCTGCCTGCGAATCAATTAATCCACCTTCCTTTTATAAATTATTTCTAGACTAAGCAAGCTTAAAACTTTTTTAAGTTTCTTCCCCCCTTTTGGGCAGAACTAAACAGACCCCTGTTAATTATACTATTTACTATATTCATTCATGACAAATTTGTCATTGGATTTGGAATATTAGCACAGCAGGTTTTGCGTTAAAATAAGAAATATTTCTGGAAATTGAAATGCTTTTGCAGGATTTACTTATAATTTAGCGAATTTAATACCTTGAAAGGCAAATTTTCCTCCCTTGCTTCGCTCAGCGAGGTGTATTGTTATTTGAAAATAAAAACATCCCGCACAGGCAGCCCGGCCATACCCTTGGCGATAGTCTATACTGCAGCGGTTACTGCTTTTTTTGCAGCCGCTTTGTTAGCCCGGTACGGTTCGCAGGTTGATTTTTGGTGGCCTGTAATTTTTGTTTCATTTCCCGTTTACTTTGCACTCACCTGCCTGCATAAAATAAACCGCCGTTCCCTTAAAATAAATTTAGTGCTGGCCGATCACCTGCAGTTGGTTTTTCCCCTCGTCGTTACCACCTTGTTCCTGCACCTTACGGGGGGGAACAACAGCAACTTTAAAATATTATTTTTATTACCGGTTATATTTTATAGCCTGCACTGCGGCCAAAAATGGGGCCATGCTGTCTCCCTGTACAGTGCCTTGGTAATATTTGGCAGCTACTTTTTTTGTCTGGACCGGGTTGCAACTACCAACCTGGGGGAAAACATTTTTTTAGCAGCCACTTTTTTTTTGTGCAGTTGGTTCATAGGTAATTACACCGAATTAGAACTTTCCCTGCGGAATCAACTGACACAAAAAGCAGTTCAGGATGAGCTGACAGGGTTTTACAGGTACCAACATTTTCGGAAACAGCTAAAAGGAATGATCGCCGCCCATGACGAGGGGTCTCCGGGCAAAATAGGCCTGATCTTGCTTAACCTTGAAAATTTTAAGCTTTACAGCAAACTTACCCCCACTGAAGAAAGCTACGATTTGCTAAAATCGATTACAACCATCATCAATAGCAAATTGACAAAGGGTGATTATGCAGCCCTTTATGGCCAGGACGAATTTATAATTGCTGTCCCCTGCCAAAAAACAACAGAAGTTGTTTCTAAAGCAGAAAAAATATGTGAAGAAATTATAGCCTGTCAGGAACTTCAGCCGGACGGCTGGAACATTTACGCTTCTGCAGGCATTGCAGTGTTCCCGGATCATGCCCGTAGCTTCCAAAAACTGCTGCAAAAAGCAGATGAAGCTTTGTACAAAGCCAAGGTGTTAAAAGAAAACAGGGTTCAACTTTATTATCCTCTTTTCGCCAAATCAGGTTCCAGCCCGGTTGAAAAAAAAGAAAAGGCTTTAAGCAGAGCAAGAATCTTGTTGTCAGCCATCAACGACCGGGACAACTATACCTACGGGCACAGTGAAAGGGTGCTTTTTTATACACAGTTAATTTTAAAAAAATTACGGCTGCACCCGCAGGAAAAATCCGGTATAGAATATGCTGCCTTCCTGCATGACATCGGTAAAATAAAAATACCGGGTGCGCTTCTTGCCAAACCCGGTTTGCTTACCCCTGAAGAACAAAGTGTTTTAAGGAAACACCCCCTCTATGGGGGGGAAATAATTAGGTCATTATTCGCAAGCAAGGATTTGCCTGCCCTTTTGCCGGCGGTAATTCATCACCATGAAAGGTTTGACGGCCAGGGGTTCCCTTGCCGGTTGAAAGGGCAGCGGATACCTTTTGGCGCCAGGGTTATTGCCGTCACCAATATGTTTGATAACTTCTTGGCACAAAGCCCTGCCAATAAAAAGGGCGCAGGGGTTATTAAAGAAGGCATAGCTTTTTTACAAAAGGAAAAAGGGGGCTCTTTTGACCCCCATATAGTTGACACCTTTGTTGATTATCTGGATAGATACAGCGTTATTTCCGACCAGCTCAACTGGCCGGAAGATTTGCGCCGGGTGGTACCCGCCGGTTATTTACCCGGATTTTTTTTGACGGGCTGTCACTATATAGACTATTACAGCGGAGGCCTGCACTTTGTAGTGAAAACTGCAGCGTACCTGTCTGCAGCCCTGAACAGCAATGAAAAATGCCTTTATTATATCGATGAAAAAAGTGAGGATTTTCTATTTCAGGAGTTGTACAACCGTTGTTTAGACAAAGGAATCTTGATCAGGGACAAGCAGTTGACAAAGATGCCTTGCCTGAATAGCTTATGGGAAACACTGCCCAAAGCGCGCTTTCCCTTGGAGCTAAAAAATTTTTTAAAGGAACAGCTTGATCAGGCTCAGGGGGAGGGTTTTTCAGCACTAAGAATCTTATTTGACGGTTCAGCATTGCCCCTTCTGCAAAACCAGCTGCTCCAGTGGGAAAAGCAGCTTTCCCGGGGTATCAAGGGCCTACAAATTGTTGTTATTTGTCTCTACAATATCGAGCAGGAAAGCCCCAGGCTTTGCCGGCTGCTTTACGCTTTACATGATGAACCATTGTTAAATAGGAAAAAAGGAAGCGACAACAGTGGAAATGTGTAAAAACAACAGGGATATCATCAGGTTACATGCAGAAATTAAAGAATTAAAAAAAATACTGCGGGACAAAGTTCAACAATATGGGGAATTTTCCCACCCAGCAGTGGTTGCTGTTTCCAATAAATTGGATCAAAAAATTTATGCCTGCATGCGTTTATCGCATCTCCGGCATAAAAATGAAAAATAGAATTTTTTACAGGTTTTATAAGGCTATTTTGCCGCAAGCGACAGCTCAGTCTGCAGCCTGCCCCCGACAAAGTTGCCGCTCAAAAAAAGACGCCACCCTTTCAGCCACTTCCTTTTCATACCCCCAAAAAAAATGATCGGCCCCAGCGATTGTTTCTACTGTAGCCCATCCTGGCAAGCTTTCAGCTTCAGAAATTATTTTTGCCGGAGAAATAACATCATCCTTTGTTCCATAGGCCAGTAAAACAGGTTTTAAACAACTTTGCAAAATACCGGGGCTTAGCATGGGCGCAATCCCACCCAAGGCTTGTACCAGTTCATTTTTTACACCGGCAGCAAGCGCCACCAGCCCCCCAAAAGAATAACCGAGTATACCGATCCTTTTAGCATCAATGCCTTTATAACTGCTGAGGAAGGAAAGCGCTGCATGGGCATCCTCTTCTTCACCCTTCCCATCGCCAAAAGAGCCTTCGCTGCCCCCTACACCGCGAAAGTTAAAACGCAGTGCTGCCAGGCCCTGTAAAACCAGTGCTTTGCTGACAGCCTGGACAACGTTATTGTCCATGTTGCCGCCATAAAGGGGATGAGGGTGGCAAAGCAACACGCCGGCCCTAGGTGCCGAGTCTGCAGGCCGGGCCAAAATACCTTCCAAAGTCAAAGCACCGCAATTAAAAGTTACCTTGTCTTCTGACATACACGCACCTCACAAAATAAATGGAGCGGGTGATGGGAATTGAACCCACGCGACTGGCTTGGAAGGCCAGGGCTCTACCACTGAGCTACACCCGCATACATTGGTGGGGCACACCGCTTAAACCGGCAACCCCTTATTTTATAAATCAAATAATAATTTTTTTCTTAAAAGTAGTATACCATAAATTTGAGGTTTAAGAAAGTAATATTCCAGGTTAATCCCGCCAATGCTTAACCGGAGACCCCTTTCCTATTAGGAATTTCTGCAGCCTTGCTCCAGTTCATTTTTCTTTTTTTCACGCTCTGGCCGGTGGACCGGAATATGAATTGGAATGGGAACTTTCCAGAAACGTGCCCTTCAAGTAGCGGTATTGAACACTATTGGTTATTAAGGGAAGGATTTAAACAAAAGAATAGCGAAGGTAGATAAAACAGGGCTGGAAATAATATAGCAACAGAAAGGTATGAATAAAGAAAATGACAAGCAAAGAACACCTGGCCCGGGCTTACGCGGCGGCGGCCACAGCCATAAGCAATGCTCACACCCTGATTATTACCGCCGGTGCCGGCGCAGGCGTGGATTCCGGTCTGCCTGATTACCGGGGAAATCAGGGCTTTTGGAAAGCATACCCCATGTACGCCCCTTTGGGCATCAACTACTATGATGCTGCCGATCCGGTGCACTTCAGTGCTGACCCCGCTTTTGGCTGGGGCTTTTATGCCCACCGCATTGATCTTTACCGCAACACCATACCCCATGAAGGGTTTTGGCTGCTCAAGGAATGGATCAAATTACGGCAGATGGACTATTTTGTTGTAACCTCCAACGTGGATGGTCAATTCCAAAAGGCGGGGTTTCCCGAAGAGAAAGTGTATGAAATACATGGCTCTGTGCATTACCTGCAGTGTCTAACGCCCTGTAGCAGCGCCATTTGGGAAAATACCGAAAGCATTCCTGTAGATCTGAACACCATGCGCGCCCAGAAAGTATTACGCTGCCCTCACTGCGGCAATATTTCCAGACCAAACGTGCTGATGTTTGGCGATTTTTCCTGGATCGGTAACCGTTCAGATCAGCAAAATAGTAATTACAATGCTTTCCTGAAAAAATGCCGCCTGCCGGTGGTGGTCGTGGAAATGGGGGCCGGCACCGCCATTTCCACTATTCGCCGCATGAGCGAGGACTTGGGCAGTCATCACCAGGCCACAGTCGTGCGCATTAACCCGCGCGACTACCGGATATCAGAACCGCATATTTCGGTACCCTGCGGCGCCCTGCAAGGCCTGCAGGGTATTCAGGCACAAATTGAAGAAAAGAATTTTTAACCTCCGGCAGCAAATCACCCGCCCTTTGACCCTGCTGCCTTATAAAAAATCCCCTTAAAATATTAAGAGGATCATATTAACCAAAAGGAGTGGCCGTTGCCCCCCGGTTAGAACAAAACCTGGCCCGGACAATTGTAATTGTTAACATGTCAAGATCTATATTTCACTCCCGGTTTAAGCTATCATCAGTTTAAGTTTTCATCCTCCACTTCCCGCGCCCGCAGGGGGACGTAATAGGAATCGCCGGCGCAGGGGCGGCAATAAACACGGCCCTCAACAGTAACCTCCTTGCCATCCCTGACCGTGGCACCACATAATTCACAAACTGCCTTGGCCTGTGTGGGGCCCGGCATGTCCAATTCAGAAAGGTCTACCTTCACATCCTGAACAGTAAACAGTTCGGAAAGAGGCATCACCCGGTAAGCATGGAGCTGTTGTTCCCTGGCATCCTTAATCTGGGGGGCATATTTTTTAGCCAGGTCACGGGAACTTTCTGTAGAACAAATCCGTACCGCCCGACCGGTTTCCAAATTAAGAAAAGTGGCTGCCATGATTCCATAATCAGTAAATTTCAAGGAACGCCGGCCTAATTTACAGCCGGTTACCGAACCTATGGCATCGCTGGCGCACCGGTCTATTTCAGTATAGACGATCAGCTTTTTAATATCTTTTTGAGGATCATCTATCCCAATCAGGCGGCAGCCCAACATCGCCATGCGCACCCCGATAACCTGCCCTGCACAAAGATGACCATGCTGTTCTGCCGAACGTTTTAACAATGTTTCGAAATCCTCCACTTTTTGCACCTCCCCTTCCTTATTTACTTCTTCATTATTTACATATTACAGAAAAATAGTATCCCCCGCAGCGACTTAAATTTGCTTTTCGCAACGGGGGAAATTCGCTACTAAATAATTTTTTAGCACCAGCACCAGTATTTTGCATTAATGTTGGACCCTGCAATAATACTTTCCGGTTTTCCTTTGGGGTACATATTTACAGATCACATGTTCATACGGTAGTTAATACAACATACAGTATGTTATTAGGGATATTATTTCAGGAAACCCCCTGCAGAAAACCCTGTGTGCTTATGCTGTTGTGCTATCCCCGCTTTGCTTTTTTGATTCACCTTTGTTAACCCATAAAGCAAAGAACGCAGCCAGAACCACCAAAGCCCTGACCGGCTTGAAGATTATGTTCCAAATGTTGGCCCTTGTGGAAACACTGGGGTTTTCCAACAGACCATACTTTTCAGGCCGATCTTCTAAAACGTAGAGCATGGATAGACCGTCTAATTCTTCCAGCCCATAAATATTTGCATCAGGATTGCCTTTTGCCTGCAGAAATGCCAGACGTTCCTGAGCCAGAGCAACCATTTCAGACCGGCTACCGTAGGAAAGGGCACCGGTGGGGCAGGTTGTCACACAGGCAGGCTTCAAGCCGGTTGTGATTCGATCATAACAAAAAGTGCATTTTCTGGCCACGTTAGCTTCCTGATCAAAGCCAATGACGTTATAAGTACAGTTGGCAACACAGTAGTTGCAACCGATGCACTTGTCCTGATCAATTTTTACAGTGCCATACTCTGTATGATAAATGGCATTGGCGGGGCATACCTTCACACAGGCTGCATCGGTGCAATGCATGCAACCTTGTTTGCTGAACAACCATTTTACCCGCTCACTGCCTTCATCGAGATGTTCCCGAAAAGCTATTTTCGTCCAGGTGTTAGCCGAAAATTGTGGTGGATTTTCATAAGTTCCCTGAAAGCTGGTTTTAATTGCCGGCAGCTGATTCCACTGTTTACAGGCTACCTGGCAGGCCCGACAAGCAGTACACTTGGAAGCATCATAAAGAATGGATTTTTTCATCATTTATCCCACCTTTCATTATCATTGGGTGAGGTCCCGGGGTAAGATCCAAGATCGTTGAACATACAGTCATCCCGGTTAACTGGTTTTACTAACAGGCTGGCCGGCTGTAACAGCTGGTTGGCCGGCTGCCACTTCACCAAATTTGGGCCGCTTTGTCATACGATCAATGTACGGCACAAAAGCGTTCATAATCAGGATTGAAAATGCCGTTCCCTCCGTAGGCCCCAGCCCAACTCTGAAAACCACCAACAAAATCCCGATGGCTGCACCGAAAATCAACTTACCTTTGGAGGTAATCGGGCTGGTTACCCAGTCGGTAGCCATAAAGAAAGCCCCGATCAGGACGCCACCGGACAAAACGTGATATAAAGGGTTTTGACCGAAGAGCAGAGCAACTACAAAAACTGCAATAATCATTGCACCTGGGATTTCCCATGTGATGTGCTGTTTATAGAGCAGATAGACTCCCCCTAAGATCAGGGCCAGCGCTGAAGTTTCACCTAAAGCTCCACCCGGAAAAGCCACGAACAGGTTCGCCAAACCGGGCAGGCCTGCCCCTTGTTTAAGTAATGCCAGGGGTGTAGCCTGTGTAACCATATCAATTGTCCCCAAGACAGGGCGTAAACGAACAAAGATTGAAGAAAGATAACTAAAAATTGGAACTAACATAATCACCGACACGCGGCCGAAAAGGGCAGGGTTAAAGCGGTTCCAACCCAGGCCACCCATCAGTTCTTTGGCAATACCGACAGCTATAAAGGTGCAAAGTGCAGCTGTCCACCAGGCAGTAGCCGGCCCAAAACATAAAGCCACCAGCAAACCTGTTACCAAAGCACTGCCGTCGTGCAAAGAGGACGGTTTATTCATTGCTTTCCTAAACACAAGTTCCGTCAAAGCAGCGGCAGCCAGACAAACAAGAATCAAAAATACAGCATGTAGTTTAAAAAAGAATATGGATACAAGCGTTACAGGACAAAGAGCGAGTAAAACATCCTGCATTGCGTTGGCTACTGTATCAGATGATCTAAGATGCGGGGAAGATGAAAATGCCAAAGACAATTTCTGATCCGCCATATTGTTGTTTCCCTCCTTAACTGCTTATTGGTATTTATCTGCTTGCGGGCTGCAGCCCACAGCTTAATTTTTAGCCGCCCGGGCTGCAGCGATCTGTCTTTTTGCTTCCCGTACAAATTGGACGATGGGCCGGTTGGAGGGGCAAACATAAACACATACCCCGCACTCAAAACAGTCCATGGCGCCCCATTCAGCTGCCAGATCGAAGCGGCCGGTTTCGGCATAGGTTCCGATAAAGTTGGGATACAAAAACATGGGACAATGGTCCACGCACTTCCCGCAGCGCACACAGGCCATGTGCTGGGTTTCTGCTACCATAGCCTGGGAAAACAGCAAGATGCCGCTGGTACCCTTGACAATGGGAATATCCAATCTGGTCTGGGCCCATCCCGTCATCGGACCGCCCATGATCACCTTACCGACTTCTCCCTTAAAACCTCCACAATGTTCAATAATGTGGCTGATGGGCGTACCAATTTTGGCCAATACGTTTTGCGGCCTGGCAGCACCATCCCCTGTTACCGTTAATACCCTTTCGATAAGGGGTTTATCATAACGGCAGGCATTGTATACAGCAATACAGGTAGCCACGTTTTGCACCACTACCCCAACATCAAAAGGCAGTTTGCCCGGAGGTACCTCCCTGTCACAAACAGCTTTGATCAACTGTTTTTCAGAACCCTGGGGGTACTTGACATCCAAAGGCACCACTTGAAAGCCGGCTTCACCGGCAAGTTTGGCATTCAGTGCCTGGATAGCATCGGGCTTGTTGGTTTCCACACCAAAAATAACCCTTGGCGCGCTGATAACCTTCTGTATAAGGCGGGCACCCGCGATCAATGCATCAGTCATTTCCACCATCATACGGTGGTCGCAAGTAAGGAAGGGTTCACACTCGCAGGCGTTGATAATAAAAGCATCGATGGATGTAGGCGGGCTCAATTTGACGTGTGTAGGAAACGCCGCTCCCCCCATGCCCACTATACCGGCGTTTTTAATAGCGTCTTTAATCTGATCAATGCTCAGCTTTGATACATCACGTTCCTGCCAGGCAGGTTCGCCTTGCTTGGCATCAACCTCAATCACAACGCTTTCCACGTTAGTGCCGGTAAAGTATGGACGGGGCTCCACTGCCTTCACCTTTCCGTCAACGCTGGCATGAATAAACGCAGTAACAAATGCATCGGACTCACCAATGCGCTGCCCAGCTTTGACTTCATCCCCCGGCTTGACAACGGCACGACAAGGCGCCCCGGTGTGCTGGTGCAAGGCTATTACTACCTCTTTGGGCAGAGGGATGGTGGTGATGGACTTATTTTCGGAAAACTCCTTATAATGGGGAAGGAATACTCCCCTTGAAAAAGTTTTTACCGTCAATCAAATCACCTCCTGAAGATCAGTACCGTTTAAATGAATTCACTGTCAACCCACTCAGGTCATGGCTAAACCTTTCCCGACCCGGACAACCTGAACCGGAAAAATGTAAGTCCGGCATGACAGGCATTATAGTATAGTATCTTGCCCTTGCTGACCGGTACCGGGTGTCTTAGCCCCATGCCAGCGGTTGATACTCCTGAGAGTTATAACCGTTTTTCCCTTGGCGCCAAGACCGTAGCTGCTTGACCCTTCACCCCCCCTCTTTAATGGCGCAAAGGTCTGCTGCAGATCCGGATAAAACATGACTGCTAGACTGCTAAGGTTTATACATTTGATATCCGGTTCGTTTATAGCCGTTTTTTTCCCCGATCAGATCAAGGTGCAAGGTAGACCAATCTGCCAATGCCACCTGCTGGTTTCCTTCGCCGGTATATATTTTCAAGTATGACTTGCATTTATCACAGGTGTCAATCCGCAAATCAGCTTCCTCAGCAACTTCGATAATTTTCAAGGCTTCCTGTTCCTGGTTATCGCAATAGGGGCAGCCGATCCTGCGATACGGCCACTTCATCTGGCAACACCCGCAGATCAATTCGCGTTCCCGACCCTGATCCGGGGCCACAGTCACCAAGCAGCCCATGGCCGGCAATTGTCCACAAATGGGGCAATAGCCCCTTCGCCACCGGTTGTCCTCCAATAACTCTGTCAGTTTGGATTTTAACGGTTTTAAGGTTTCGGCCAGGGAGTTCCAGGCCAAGAAAACAAGAAAGCCCCCGTCTATTTCATCCAATCCGGAATCTTTTAGTTGGACATCGTTGTCCCCGGTTACTTTTTCAATAATCCTGCCTGCCAGTTCTGTATTCCCGGACAAAACTGTCTGCAGTTTTTGGCAATACTGCACTGTTTTTTCCGGCAAACTTGCTGTAGCCAATGCTTTGACAATACCTGTGAGGAGGTCAGCAGTATTTTTTATAGTTTTATTATCAAGTTTTATAACCTTTAAAACTGGAATACCTTTCTTGACTTCGGGGATAATATGATCCCAGTCATAGTCTTCATTTTGCTGTTCAGAAGCGGTGTTTTCATCAATAACAGTAGCTATTACTTCCTGAAGCCCGGCAATTTCGCTAAGGTAAGGACGTTCTTTGATCCAGTCTTTGATCGCTGCATGTAAACTACCCATTTCAAACCTCCTTCAGAAGTGCTGTTGAAAAAAGTACTGCCGCTGCAGGCAACTTCTTGACAGGCAAGGGAAATGACCGGCGACAGATCAAACCCGGAAGATTCAGGTTCATCAGCCGTTTGGTCGTGATTCGTCCCGGTATACAGGGCAATCCTTATCTGTTGGCTACACCTTACAGATATTGATTAGGCAGGCCTTTGTTTCCTGAATACGGGTATTGGGATCACCGGCGTCGATGGTGAGATAGTTTGTGCTTGGACCGGTGCTTAAACCTTTGAAGCCCCAGTTATAAGGCATCCAGACTATATCCACCTCTTGACCGTTAATGATCATCGTCTTCATCCTGTTCGTAACGTGGGCTTTTACTTTCATTTCGCCACGTGCCGACCAGACCTTAACCTGCTCCCCATTACTGATGCCCAGCCTTTCGGCTAATGTTACCGGCATTTCAATAATTGGTTCCGGATACAATTCATTCAGCCAGGACATGTTACGCGTCACTGATCCTGCACACCAGTGCTCAGCCAAACTGGAGGTCATCAACACATACGGATATTCGTCCACTGTGCCGATCGGCTGATATTCTTCCATGCCCTTGCGCGGATAGACCGTACAGGGGTTAAAGTGTACTGACGGGTGCAGAATGTTGGGCACCGGACTTTCTACCGGTTCATAAAATTCAGGTATGGGACCGTCTGCAGGCGTCGATGACGTATCCCGCGGTAACACGGCATCGGGTTCAAAGTCCTGATATTTCATCGCCAACAGACGCCCGACACCTTCACCGGACATCCTGAAAGGACGCTGTCCATTGGGGGTATCCGGCCCATGGGCCACATTGGGGACATCAGGTGTATCGTAGCCCACCCATTTGCCCTGTGCTTCATCCCACCAGATGAGCTTGTTTTCTTCATCGTAAGGACGCCCTTCAAGGTCGCAGGAGGCACGGTTATATAGCACCTGCATGTTACCCGGCCAACTCCAGGCAAAACCCGGGAAGATGCCGAGACCACTGGGGTCTGTCTGGTTATCCTTTCTCTTGGAAAGGTTTACACCGTTGGCATATACACCGGCATAAAGCCAGTTTCCGGCAGATGTTGTGCCGTCAGCCTTCAGTCCACCAATGCCTTTGTTCAGTTCGCCTGTAACGAGGTCGTAACCGTTAAGCTCCTTCAACACTGCTTCTGCAAAGGTGGGGTTATCTTCATTGGGATAATCCCAGGTTATGTTCAGAAGCGGCAGGTCTTTAGCGGCTGTTGAACCTGCATACAGGTCACGAATTTTACGGAAGATAAGATCAATTATTTCAAGATCAGGCTTGGCGATACCGGGGGGCGTAATGCCTGTATAACGCCACTGCACCAACCGGCCGGAGTTGCTCAGGGTGCCTTCCCTTTCCAGGAAAGCTGCTGCCGGCAGATAAATTACTTCAGTGTCAATAGTTGAGGCATCTGTGCCGGGTCTCTCCCAGAAACATGCTGTTTCAGTAAGGAAGGGATCCTGTACAATGACCATTTCCATACTCTTCAGCCCATCGAACACCACGCTCAGGTTGGGTTGGGTAATAAGGGGGTTTTGTCCGACACAATAAAGAACTTTCATTTTTTGTTCAGTAATTGCAGATTCAAACATACTGAATATGGAATAGTCTACTGTACCGTTCTTTTTGGGCAACCAGTTAAAACAATATTCATTTTCCGGAGTGGCGTGTTCACCATACCAGGCCTTTAACAGGTTGATCAGGAAAGTAAGCCGGAAAGTGCCGCATGATGAGGTCCAGGTATCCAGGTTATCGACGTTATGGTTGGGCGGTGCAAGATAACCCGGCAGATATCCAAACAGGCAGGCCATATCTGTTGAGCCCTGCACGTTGGGTTCCCCACGCAAGGCGTTGATCCCCGTGCCTGGCCGGCCAATATTCCCCAAAAGGAGCTGCAGGAGCCCAAAACCGCGAATGTTTTGCAACCCAACAGTATGCTGGGTCATTCCCAGGGCGTACATACAGTTCCCCGGCCGATTTTTGGCCATGGTTTCTGCAACTAATTTGATTTGATCTTCAGATGCACCTGTGATATCTGAAACTGTCTTCAGGTCATAGCGTTTGAGGAATTCCCTGGTTCTGGCCATCACACACCGCGGGTCGTTGATGCTTTCTGCAACCCGGGGCTTTCTGCTTCCATCCAGCGCATAACCCCAGGAACTATTGTCATATTTGCGGTTGACGGCATCATAGCCGGAGAAAACACCGTCTGCAAAACCAAATTCTTCATCCACCAGGTATAACGCGTTGGTTTGATTGAGCACAAAGTATTCATCGTAGAGTTTGTTGTCTATGATATATTTGCAAACGCCGTTTAAAAAAGCAATATCCGTACCCGGTCGAATACGGACATAAATATCCGCTACCTGAGAAGTTCTCGTATAGCGGGGGTCAACGTGAATTACAACTGCTCCGTTTTCCTTGGCCTTCATGATCCATTTCATGGACATGGGGTGGTTTTCAGCGCAGTTGCTGCCTTCAATTAAAAAACTCTTGGCATTTTTTAAATCAATCCAGTGGTTGGTCATGGCGCCACGTCCGAATGAGGCCGACAAACTGCCGACCGTCGGGCTGTGTCAGACCCGGGCCTGGTGTTCTAAAAAGGAAGCTCCCAATCCCCTGGCCATCTTTGTAAAGAGATAGCACTCTTCGTTGTTAATCTGCGCACCGCCTAAAAAGCCCACCGCATCGGTACGGTTCACTTTATAGGTTTTGCCCCCTACCGTTTCCTCGGCAATCCAATTTTCATCACGGGCATCCTTCATCTTTTGGGCAATTTTATTGATGGCGGTATCCCAGTCGATCTCCTCCCACCGGTTGCTGCCCGGAGCACGATATAGCGGTGTTTTACCGCGGTGAACAGCATACGGCACTTGATACTGGGAAGCACCTTTGCTGCAAAGCGCCCCTTCATTAATAATGTGATCCGGATCCCCTTCCAGGTTGATCAGTTTCCCGTCTTTAACATGACAGATCATGCCACAGCCGCACGAACAAAAGTTGCAAATGGAGGTATACTCCTTGGCGCTGTGGATTCTGCATTCATTTGACGCCGCTTCAATGGGCTGTACATTAAAGCCCAACTGGGTCAGAGATAGACCGGCGCCTGTTGCCCCTACGAGCTTAATGAATGATCGACGACTCAGCTTCAACTTTTTCCCCTCCTAAGAAAAACTTTTTTTCTACAAAATAAAGCTTCTCTTGTTCCTCCTGAACAGTACCCTTCGTTTTCCTTAAGTAATACCTTTTTTCCCCTTGTCCCCCCTCCCGTCAGGTAATGTTTTCCTTTTTATACCCTTCCCCATTGCATAGTAAAAGGCGGGTAAAAAACAATAATCTCCTTAGCCTACTACACCCTGCTATAAAATTTCGTTTAAAGTATAGCATTAATATTTTGTTATGTCAATATTGGCCCTACCAATTGAAGTTTCGCAAAAAACAGCGAATTTGCAACAATGGGGCAGGTTTTTGAACTGTTGAAACAACACCCAAAACAACAGTTGCGGAAACAGCCGCCCGGCCGAAGCCCAAAGAATATCGCTGTTAAAAAAGAAATTAAAAACCACTATAAAAGTATGCAAAAGCCTATGAAAAAATTAAAGGGGCTGCAGAACAAAAGCCCCTTTAATTGTGGTCGGGGCGACAGGATTTGAACCTGCGACCTCTTGGTCCCAAACCAAGCGCGCTTCCAAACTGCGCCACGCCCCGCTAAAAAGTTTTCATCGTCTTCACAATAGGGATCTTAACACAAGAATGAGGAAAATACAACACCGCACAGGGCCGGTCTATTTTGCTTTCTGTGGCTTTTTAAAAGATTTTTACACCGTTGCCGCAAGCCTGTTTTTATCCTTCACCCGGCCAAGGCGACCCCGGCGGGCCAATGGACCCTGCAGGGTTAAACCGGACTGAAGCCGGACAATTTGGTTTTGATCTTTTCCAAGGCTCTACCCCGGTGGCTGACACGGTTTTTTCTTTCCGGTTCCATTTCCGCAAAAGTCTGGCCCTCCCCGGCTTGGCCCTTTTCAGCAAAAACAAAAAGTGGATCATAGCCAAAACCACGGTTGCCGCGGGGCTTTGCAGCAATAAAACCTTCACAGTCACCTTCCACCACAACCGTTTTCTTGCCGGGAACAGCCAAGGCCATCACGCAAACAAAACGCGCTTTCCTCTCTTCCAGGGAAGCCGTGGACATCAATTTCAGCAAATATGCGTTGTTTTTTTCGTCAGTAGCACCCTCACCGGCAAAACGGGCTGAATAAATGCC
>JBMNNQ010000089.1:0-4992 GCA_050942615.1 Dethiobacteria bacterium
GCAGGCCCTGCTGCCCAATGTAGAAATAGAAATTAATTCGCTGTCTGAAATGCAGGCCCTTACGCCGGACAACTATGATTTTATCTACCTGGAAAACGGTCTGGCAGCCGATCCGCTTTTCACGGCGGCAAAGGAACAGCTTAACACCTACGTGCAGGCCGGGGGGACACTTTTTTTAACACAGCAATACATAGAACATTTTCCCCGGGAATTCCTGGGCATAGACGAGGTGGAAAACATAGCGGACCCACAGGGGGATTTTTCCTACCCCTTTGTGCGGGACAACCTGGCCGGGCTGCAGGAAGCCTGGCGTTCTTTTGCAGAACTTTATGCACATTATGAAGGCCTGGAACCGGCTTATTATGCCACCTATGATAGGGGGGCTGTAGCCAATACAGCTGTTCCCTTAGTGGAACAAGAAGGGCTGGCCTGCCTATTGGCCCATGCCTGCGGGGAAGGGCTTGTTCTTTGGTCTAACGGTTTTCTGCCCGGCGATTATTTTGTAACCCGGTTTGATTTTGTTCCCAAGGAAGAACAGCCTTATTTTCATTTTGGCGCTGCCAGCGCCAACTATCTTTTTCGCCAGGAACTGTTAAACTTTGTTTCCAAAGAAAAATATGGCTTCAGCCTTAAAAAAAGCTACGGCCCCTACGGCCGGCCGGGCCTGGCCTGGCAAAATCATTATGAGGAAATTACCGCCTTCCACTCCCGGGATATGATTAAATGGACCGACCTTTTGGCTGCGCACGACCAGATCCCCACCTTTTCCCTAATCCGGGGCAGCTTTCAGTGGGGGCAATGGCAAAGCAGTTTGAGCATTCATCTCAATGAAGGGACCAACAGCGAACCTGTTTTCCAGGGAACAACAGACAATTGCTTTTACGCGGCCGGTGAAAGGCTGGCCGGGACAGATGGTTACCATATTTTTTCCACGTACCCCGCTTACCGGACGCTGCTTTCAGAAATCGAACAGCCCTGCCGGGCCTACCCCCAGCTTGTAGACTGGAACGGCAAGGGCCGCAAAGATCTGCTTGTAGGTACAGCGGAGGGGACACTTTTTCTGTTGGAAAACACCGGCACGGCCGAGCAGCCTTCTTTCCCTACTGCTGAATCCCTGACTGCCGCCTCAGGCGGCGTTTTGGCCGTAGAAAGCCATGCCGCGCCGTTTGTCTATGACTGTAATGGTGACGGGCTCTTTGATCTGTTGATCGGCGACGGTACCGGCAGAATTTCCCTCTTTTTAAACACCGGTTCCGCCGGCCGGCCCCGCTTTACCCCGGCCGGCTACCTGCAAGCCGGGGGCAAGGTAATAAAAACAAGCGGCGCTGCTGCGCCTGTCATTGTTGACTGGAACGGGGACGGCCGGCCCGATCTTTTGGTCGGTGAAAGCAGTGGTAAGGTTATTTTCTTCCCGGGGATGCAGGGCAACGGGGGACCGAAACCCTGTTTTAAAACTGGAAAGGCGCTGCGCTGTGCCAGCGCGGAGGTGCAGGTAGATTCCTTTGCCGCCCCCATAGCCGTTGACTGGAACAACAACGGCCGGTTGGACCTGCTCGTCGGCGGCGGGAAGGGAGAGATCAACCTTTACCTCCGCCAGGGGACAGGCGAACTACAAGACAGTGGCACCCTTACTGCCCGCCATCCCAACTTTTTCGGCAACAGGACACTAAAATTGGGACATAACGCCGTCCCGCTGGTGCTGGACTGGAATAATGACGGTAAAAAAGATCTGCTGACCGGGCAGCTGGAATACGGCATTCCCTGCCCGCTTGACAGTCCTGATTTCCCCTGTCCCCGGGAACTGCGTGAAAACCTGCGCTATGCCCGGGAACGCCAGATCCCCATCATCCCTCACCTATACCTGCATGAATTTTTAAGTTTGGAACAAGAAAAAAGGGGAATTATGCTGCACAAAAAGGCTTTCCAGACGCTGGGCCTGCCCTGGGAGGACGACACCGGCGCCAACCACCATACCTGGCGCATTTCCCGCGACAACCCCCTGGGGACTTTCTATAACCAACAGGCGGCCGGGATCTGGTGGAATTTTGGTTTCAGCCCCCCGGGCAGGGTGGGCGCCCCCCGGGACGGCAAGAATTTTTTAATAGCCATTCCTTTTACCCTGCCGGGGACAGAAGCCGGGGCCCCTTTCCTGCTTTTCTGCCCGGCACCAAACCTGCAAAATTTCCCTTACGCCTGGGATGTATTGGCGCGCTATGATCTGCCGGCCACCTATTTTGAACACATCGAACACTGCCTTGATCCCGGCGGGACGATCTACCCTGCACTGCTGCAAAAAATTGAACTGTTAAATGAATTTAAAAATCAGCATGAATACAACTTCATGACGGAAGAACAGATGGCCCGTGCTCTTTTAAACACCTTCTTTGCCGGTGTTGGGGTAGAAATTATAGACGAAAATCAGCTGCGGCTCACGCCGGATTATAGCCGAGTTCCTTCCTTGGCCGGGGAATACCGCGGCACATTGGGCCTGAAAATAGAATTGGGAGAGGCCTTGCAGGGCAAAGAACCGACTACTTCCAGCCTTTTCTTTCATCACGCGGCCGCAGGGGAATATTATGTGGGCCTGGAACAGCCCCAGGATATTTATTTTGGCACGCAGTCCAATCGGCCTGAAAAATGGCACATTGTCCGTTCTAACGGCCCGGTGGAAGTTGAAAAGGTGACAGACAACACCTTCAACCTGGCGCTAAAAGCCCGCGGCCTGCAGGAGATTAAATTCTATGCCCCCAGCGGCTTAAAAATTAACGGCAAAAACCTAAAAATAACCAATGAAAATCCTTACTATACCGTCACCCATTTTGGCGATGCAGTCACACTCAAACTGACCACCACTGAAAATTAATCCGCGGGGGGCATCGGTGGCACAACGGTTATAGAGCTTGAGGCCAAGGAGAATCCTTTATTGCACCTGCGTCTGTTTTGCTTACAAGCCGGGGTCAGGTCTGAGGAGAGTAAATAGAAAGTAAATAGCACCAAGATCTACAAATCCCATCTTAAAGCACATTGGAATACCTGGGATATAAGCAAAGTTTGGCAAACTGTGCAACCGTTTTTCCTTTCCTGCGTCTTACAACTTAGAGGAGATAAAAACTATGCAACCGATTATCCAGGTAGAAAATCTTATTAAAAAATACCGCATGGGCAGTGAAGTGGTTGCTGTTTTAAACGGCATCGAACTACAAATTTATCCCGGGGAGATCCTCTCCATTTTAGGGACCTCCGGCAGCGGGAAAACCACTTTTTTAAATCTTGTTTCCGGCCTGGAGCGCCCTACTAAAGGGAAAATTGTCATCGACGGACATAACCTGAGCAAGATCAGTGAAAAAAGAATGTCTGCTTTCCGCCGCCGCTACATCGGTTTTGTTTTTCAGCTTTATAACCTGCTACCTGCGTTCACCGCCCTGGAAAATGCGATGCTGCCCCTAATCCTGGAAGGGGTGGCCCCCCGTGAAAGGGAAAAAAGGGGAAGGGCCCTGATGCAGCAGGTGGGACTGGCTGAACGCCTGCAGCACAAACCCTCTGAACTAAGCGGCGGCCAGCGCCAGCGCGTTTCCATCGCCCGGGCGCTGATCAACAACCCCCGGATTATTTTTGCCGACGAACCTACCGGCAATCTAGATTCCAAAACCGCAGCAGAAATTTTAGAACTGCTGATTTCCACCGTCAGGGCCCAGGGCCAAACCATGCTCATGGTGACCCACGATGCCCACGTGGCGGGCCACGCCGATCGCATCATTGAAATGGTCGACGGCATGATTGTAAATTATGAACAGAAAAACACCTAAGGAGAGGAGAAAAACTGGTGAAAAAAGTACCTGCAATGTTTTTTTTGTTTTTATGCAGTATTTTCTTGGTTTTCCCTTGGGGAACGCCGGCCGAAAGTTCAGGCTCTTTCCCCGGCACACCACCCCTACTCAATATTATTGCCGTGCGCCTGACCCCGGAAAAACCCAACCCCCAGGAGGTATTCGAAGTTAGTTTTACAATACGCAACAGCGGTAACAGGGATGCCATAAATGTTGCCGTCGACTTTGACGGCCTGGGAAATTTCCAGGTTGCAGAGGGCTTTACCAACCGCAAAACCGGCTACCGTTTTACTACAGATGACAGTAACTGGGTACAATACAAGTTAAAAAGCGTTAAGGCCCGTAAAGGAAACGAAATAAGCCTGCACTTTACATATGATTATTACGAAGATTATACCGACTTAAGTAATACTGGCACTGCCTCCCAACAGCTGAAGGTAACCCTGCCCCTGCCAGAGGTTGATTCCGATCTTTTTCCGCCCAACATTGCCGTTAGGGATGTTTCACTGGAGACAGTTTCTCCCGGGGAAGAAGGCGCCTTCAAGGCAGTTGTCTACCTGGATAACTTTAGTAACACCGCCGCTCGCCAGGTCACTGTGGAGGCTGACGGCCAGGATAACTTTGAAATTGCAGAGGTTTCCAACCAAAAATTTCTGCCTACTGTTTCGCGGGAAGGCAATCACTTTATTGCCTTTAAATTAAAAACCAAAGAGGAACGCACCGCCAACAGCCTGCAATTTAACCTTTCCTATTTTTACGGTGACGAATCCAAGGCCGGTCAGCAGAGCCTGCTGGTCAACCTGCCTTTGGCAAAGGCTACGGGGGGCAGCAAACCCCAGCTTAAGGTGCAAAACTTTACCCTTTCTCCGGGAAGCGGCACCGGCGAACACCGGCTGCATCTGACCTTGGCCAATCTTGGACCGGGCACTGCCCGGGATATTTCGCTGACCTTGGACGGGGGCCAAAACGCCTATGTCACACAGAGCTCCAACCTCAGCTATCTGCCGGAGCTTAAAGGCAAAGAAGACGTATCCCTGGAATATACACTGGGTATCAATGCCGGCGAAGGCACTAATTTTTGCCCGTTAAACCTGGCTCTGGAATATCAGGATCCGTGGGGAAACAAGTTTTCCTCCCAGGAAACTGTGGGCATCAACATCGCCGA
>JBMNNQ010000090.1:0-4991 GCA_050942615.1 Dethiobacteria bacterium
GAGCGTTCTTTTATTGAGGTGAACAACCAGATGGCTATGGCCTGGGCCTCCCGTGTTCAGGTTAAAGCCGATGAACTTCTCCTTTTATTTCCTCATTGTCTCCAATATGATCAGTGTCCGTATAAGATTACGCGCCGTGTTGAAAATTGCCGTCGCTGTGGTAAATGCCAGATGGCGGAAATTCTGAGCATCTCTGCTGCCAGGAAACTGCATGTGGAGGTGGTTACCGGCGGCACCATGGCCCGCCAGGCGGTTCACAAACATAGACCACGGGTAATCATTGCCGTGGCCTGCGAAAGGGATCTGACCAGCGGTATGCTGGACAGTTTTCCCCTGCCGGTGATCGGCATTGTCAATGAAAGGCCGTATGGGCCCTGTTTCAACACGCGCCTTGATCTTAAAGCATTGGAAAGGGCAATAAATTTTTTGCTTAATTAAACAGAATATCATACTTATCCCGGGCAATTTCCGGGGCAAGGAATATATATATTATTAAGGAGGTTTCCGGAAAGGTGTGGTTTTTTGATTCGGGAATGATTCTTTTTGTTTTGCCGGCGATGTTTTTTGCGCTATATGCTCAAAACAGGGTCAGGAACACCTATGCCCGTTACAGCAGGCTATACTCTGCCGGCAGTTTGACCGGTGCACAGGTGGCCCGTTCGTTGCTGGATAATGCCGGCTTGGAACAGATTAAGGTTGTGCAGACGGCAGGCCAACTCACAGATCATTATGATCCGCGTTCCAGGGTAGTACGCCTTTCTCCCCCCATTTATGGCAACAATTCTTTGGCGGCCTTAGGCATTGCCGCACACGAAGTTGGTCATGCTTTGCAGCATGACAGCGGTTACCTGCCCCTAGGTGTACGGAATTCCATTTTTCCCCTGGCCGGGATTGGTTCAAGGGCTGCTTTTCCTCTTTTCTTCATCGGCTTTATTTTCGGCAGCGGGGGGTTGTCTTTTCTGATGGATATCGGTATTGCGCTCTTTCTTTTTGCAGTGATCTTCCAGGCCATCACCCTGCCCGTGGAATTTAACGCCAGCAGCAGGGCGCTTGTTCTTTTGGCAGACGGCGGCTACCTGCAAGGCAGGGAACTTGCGGGGGCCAAGCAGGTTTTAAACGCTGCAGCTTTAACCTATGTTGCGGCAATGGCTGTCGCCCTGGGCCAGCTTTTTCGGCTGCTGATGTTAAGAAACAGAAGATAAAAGAAGTTAAAAGAGGCCGGGGGCATTCTTTTTTGGGGCTGCGGTTTGCCTATTTTATATTTAGGGAGAACGGCGATGTCTTTTATAATATTGTTAATTCTTTTTTGGCCCGTTGTGCTTTTTATCATCTTAAACTTATTTTTTTTGCCTTTTCAGTTTGCGCTTTATTCCCTTTTCAATATTGTTACAATACCCTTCCAGCTGGTTAAAATTGCTTTCAACAGGCGGTTGCGGGCCAATCATGCCTTGGAGCATGCTACGATTAACGTGATTGAAGAGCACTTTGGCAGTATGAACCTGGCCGGGTTGGGGCAGGAAAATGGCTTTATTATCCAGGGCCCGCTAGATCCCCATACGGTTGAAAAGGCGGCCCGGATCGGCCTGATGCGGCTGCAAAGGGGTGAAAGAGACCTGGCCATCCATCATCGCTGTGGCACAAGCATGCTCGCCGCAAACCTTGTTTCTTCGGTGTTAATTATATTTCTTTTATGGAAAATAGGCTATTTCGGAATCTTCTATATCCTGTTGGCCTTGGTCGTGGCCCAGTTTTTAGGTCCGCATTTGGGACGGTTTTTTCAGAAATATATTACTACCTCCACAAACGTGGCGGGATTTGAAATTGTCGGTGTGGAAACAAGCAGCGTTTCCCAGGGGTTTTTGGGGTTCGGGCCTTTGGTACGGCGTTACTTTGTGCGGACCCGCCAGCTGGTTTCTTACGCTGACAGCTATTAAAGAACAGGAGTTGAGGGCGTGTCTATTCCTCCCCAGCAGGGTTCCGGGCAGCAGGGCACAACTGGTGCCAGAGAAACGGCTTTGATTGTTCTCAAGGAAGTGGAAGAAAGGGAAGCCTATTTAAACCTGGTTTTAAACCGGGTTCTTACCCGTCAAACCTTTCCACCCGTTGAAAGATCACTTTTAACCGAACTAACCGCTGGTGTTATCCAGCACCTGCAGACCCTGGACTGGGTTATTTCGCTTTATACCAAACGCCCCCTGGAAAAGTTTACACCCTGGATTCGTAATATTTTAAGAATAGGAACCTACCAGCTGCTATATCTGGAACGCATCCCTGAAGCAGCCGCTGTTGACGAATCTGTAAAGTTAGCCCACCGTTACGGGCACAAAGGTGTTGCCGGGCTGGTCAACGCAGTTCTCAGGAAAATTGGCAGGTCAAAAAATGATCTGCCCTGGCCTTCACGTGAACAGGACCCGGCGCTGTATCTTTCCCTGCGCCATGCCTACCCTCTTTGGATGGTCCGGCGGTGGATAAAAAATATGGGGTTTGAAACTGCGGTGGCCCACTGTATTGCCGGTAACCGGCGCCCGCCTTTAACTGTGCGCACCAATTCTTTACTTCTTTCCCGGAATGAACTGCAAAGCATTTTGCAGGCAGAAGGAACAGCATCCCAGGAATGCCGCTTTGCACCGGAAGGCCTGCATTTGAATCTGACCTCCGGCCTTACCGGGCTGAAAAGTTTTCAACAGGGTCTCTTCCAGGTACAGGGGGAGGCCTCTATGCTTGCCGCCCCGCTTTTAAACCCACAGCCGGGAGAACAGATTTTGGATCTCTGCAGTGCTCCCGGCGGCAAAACAACCCATCTGGCGGCCCTGATGAAAAACCAGGGGCGCATCATCGCCGCCGATCTTTATCCCCACCGGCTCAAACTGGTGCAGGCTGCTGCCAAGCGCCTGGGTATACAAATTATCCAGACCGAAAATTTAGACGGCCGTGCCTTACCGGCGAAATGGCAGGGTGCATTCCAACGCGTTCTGCTTGACGCTCCCTGTTCAGGTTTGGGGGTAATCCGGCGCAAAGGTGATCTGAAATGGAAACGGCGACCGGAAGATCTGGCCGCGCTTTCCCAATTGCAGCTGCAGCTCTTGCATTCAGCTTTCCAGGCGCTGTGTGCTGGCGGGGTACTTTTATATAGCGCCTGTACAACCGAACCGGAAGAAACTTCAGCGCTCATCAGCCGCTTTTTGGCGGAGGAAAGTTTGGCGCGGCCGGTGCAGCTTACTTCCCTCCTGCCGCCGGCACTGTCCGGTGGGGAAGAAACAAAGGGCCAGGTATTTCTCTGGCCGGACCGGCATAACTTAGATGGTTTTTTCCTGGCTCGGATCCGGAAACAATAACCGGCGAAACCAGACCATTTTCACCGAAGGCTTGCCTTCAGGATCAATGACCAGTATAATTAAATCGGATCTTAACATCTATTTTAACTGACTAGAAAAGCGGTGGGGAAAAGGGGATGTTAAACCACACTGTCCGCACTCATCCGGGGTGCATCCGTAAAAAAAATGAAGATTCATACTATGTTCTTTCTGCAGGCAGTTGTTCTTTCTTTGCAGTAGCTGATGGTATGGGCGGCCATGCTGCCGGGGAGGTGGCCAGTTTCCTGGCTGTCGAAACTCTGCAAAGAAACATTTCCAGACATTTGGCAAGTTTGTGTCAATACAACCCGGTACAGATGAAAAACTTTATAGCACAAAGTATTTTGGAAGCCAATGAAAATATCAGGTCAAAACAGCTGCAAAAGCCTGAATTCAAAGGGATGGGCACCACTTTTACCGTGTCTGTTTTTTTAAACAATGATTTTTTAGTCGGGCATGTCGGCGATAGCCAGGTGCATCTTTTTAACGCCTCCGGCCACCGCCAGGTTACTGAAGACCACACCGTTGTGATGGAACTGCTGAAAAACAGGGAGATCTCCCCGGAGGAAGCGTATAATCATCCTCAACGCAACATTTTAACACGTTCACTGGGAACCTCTTCATCCCTGGACATCGACCTTTATGACAAAACAATTCAAGAAAGAGATTACATATTGTTATGTACAGATGGTCTCACCAATATGCTTCGACCTAATCAGATTCAGGAGATCATTTTTCGTTACACCAACCTTGAGGAAGCTGCCGATCAGCTTTTGGCCAGGGCTAACGCCCTAGGCGGTTGGGACAATATCACTTTTGTTCTAATTCATTATAAAAAGGGTGAAAGTTAGGTGCAGGCGAAACCTAACAGCTTATTGGAGAACCGTTATCAGGTATTGGAAAAAATTGGCGAGGGCGGGATGGCCCAGGTTTACCGGGGAATGGATATTAAATTGAACCGGCCTGTAGCCATCAAAATCTTATATGAACATCTGTCCAACGACCAGGATTTTTTGCGTCGTTTTAAGTTGGAGGCCAAAGCGGCGGCGAAGCTTTCTCATCCTGCCATCGTCAATGTCTATGATGAAGGGGAAACAGAGGGCCTTCATTACATTATTATGGAATATGTCGACGGTTTTACGCTGAAGGATATTATTCTGCGTGAAGGAAACTTTAAACCTGAAGAAGCAGCCAGAATTTCGCTGCAAATTTGTGACGCCCTGCTTCACGCCCATAGCAAAAATATCATTCATCGGGATATCAAGCCACAGAACATTCTTGTATCACGGGAGGGCAGGGTCAAGGTTGCTGACTTTGGTTTGGCGCGGGCCGCTACCGATGCAACAATTACCTATGGGAAATCACTTTTTGGTTCTGTTTACTATTCCTCACCCGAACAGGCCCGGGGAAGTTCTGCCGATTTAAAAACAGATATCTATTCCCTGGGAATTGTTCTCTATGAAATGTTAACCGGGGTAGTGCCCTTTTCGGGTGAAAGCCCCATTTCGATTGCCATAAAACACCTGCAGGAAGAGATTGTTCCTCCCGGCAACTTAGTTGAGGGGCTTTCTCCGGGACTGGAAATGATAGTAACCAAAGCGACACGCAAGGAACGAAATTTGCGTTACGCCAATGCTG
>JBMNNQ010000091.1:0-4982 GCA_050942615.1 Dethiobacteria bacterium
AGGGCGAGGTATACAGCCCCACCCTGTAACCGGCAGCTTCCAAAACTGAGGCTGCAAAAGCAGCAGTGGAGCCTTTGCCGTTAGTACCGCCGATATGCAAAAATTTTAACTTTTTATGGGGATCTCCTAGATAACTTAGCAACTTTTCAATTCTTTGCAAGCCCTGATTCATACCAAACCTGCTGATACCATGAATCCAGGCCAAAGCCTCCTGATAACGCAACTTTACACCCCCGTACGCTGCAAAATTACCGGTTTAACCGAAAAAAGGTTAAATCAGCTTTTTCAGTTCTGCCAGCCGGCCGGATATTTTTTTCTGTTTGTTACTCAGTTCTTCCTTTTTGTTTTTTTCCTTTTCCACAATTACCGGCGGCGCTTTTTGGATAAAGTTAACGTTGGAAATTTTCCCGACCGACCGGGCCAAATCCTTTTCCGTGGCCCGCAGCTCTTTTTCCAGCCGGGCAATTTCCTGTTCCAAGTCGACTACACCCTGCAGGGGCAAATAAACCTCAATTTCCTCCAGCAAGGCCGTTAATGCCTGCGGGGGTTTTGCTGCGCCCTCCGGCAGGAAGGTAATCCCCTCCGTCCAGGCCAATTTTTCGATAAAGACCTGTTCGTCGTCAATTAACGACTGCAGTTGGGGCGGAACCCTGAAAATAACCGGCGATTTTTGCCCGGGGGGCAGGCCCACCTCGCTGCGCAAATTCCTGATGGCCCGGATCACCGCCCGGATCAACCCCATTTCCCGTCTGGCCTGCAGATCCTCCCGTGCGGGGCTGTATTCCGGCCAGGAGGAAATACACAAGGCTGCCCCGGCATGGTCTGCAGGACGTGGCAGATGTTGCCATATTTCCTCGGAAATAAAAGGCATAAAGGGGTGTAAAAGGCGCAGCGACCCTTCCAGAACATGGTAAAGTACAGCCCGAGACCTTTTTTGTTCAGCCGCGTCGTCACCGTAAAGATAAATTTTACTTAATTCGATATACCAGTCACAGAAATCTCCCCAGATAAATTCATAGACTGCCCGGGCCGCCTCTCCCAGTTCATAAGCCTGCAGGAGTGCGGTTGTTTTGGTCAGTACCTGGTTAAAGCTGTCCAAAAGCCAGCGATCGTGACGGTTTAGAACCGGCGGCAGCCCCTCCGGCTGAAAATCATCGATATTCAGGAGAACATAGCGGGAGGCGTTCCAGATCTTGTTGGAAAAATTGCGGCTGGCCTCTACACTTTCAGAGCGAAAGCGCTGATCGTTACCGGGTGCCTGGCCGGTAATCAGGGTAAAGCGCAGGGTATCGGCACCGTAGTCGGCAATTACCTCCAAGGGATCGATCCCGTTCCCCAGCGATTTGCTCATTTTTCTTCCCTGGGCATCACGCACCAGTCCGTGCACAGACACCTCGGAAAAAGGCACCTTGTCCATAAAAGCAAGAGACATAAAAATCATGCGGGCCACCCAAAAAGAAATGATATCATAACCCGTCACCAAGGCGCTGGTTGGGAAATAATGTGCAAGATCGGCCGTCTGATCCGGCCACCCCAAGGTGGAAAAAGGCCAGAGCGCAGAACTGAACCACGTATCCAGTACATCAGTATCCTGTTCCAGGGCCGTGCCGCCGCAGGCCGGGCAGACAGCAGGATCTTCGCGGGCGACAATCACTTCCCCGCAGGAGCAGTACCAGGCCGGGATACGGTGCCCCCACCAGATTTGACGGGAAATACACCAATCCCGGATGTTTTCCATCCAGTGTAAATAGGTGCGGGTGAAACGTTCCGGAACAAAACGTATCTGTTCCCCCTCCACAGCCTTGACAGCCGGCCCGGCAAGCGGTTTCATTTTAACAAACCACTGCAGGGAAACCAGGGGTTCAATTTCAGTGTTGCAGCGTTGACAGTGCCCCACGGCATGTGTGTAGTCCTCAATTTTTGCCAGGAAACCCTGTTTTTCTAGATCATCTACAATCTGCCGGCGTGCTGCATAGCGTTCCAGCCCGGCATAAGGCCCCATTTCAGGGGTCATCAAGCCCTTTTCACCGATCGCCTGAACCGTTTCCAACCCATGTCTCTGGCCGATGGCAAAGTCGTTGGGATCGTGCGCCGGGGTAATTTTCACCGCCCCGGAGCCGAAGGAAGGATCAACATATTCATCGGCAATAATGGGGATCTCCCTGTTCATCAGCGGCAGCAGCACTTTTTTGCCCACCAGGGCCCGGTAGCGCGTGTCTTCCGGGTGCACAGCCACCGCTGTATCCCCCAGCATCGTTTCCGGCCTGGTGGTAGCCACTACAATATCCCCCTCCCAGCCTACGCCGGGATAGCGTATATGCGTTAACGTGGATGGTTTTTCCTCGTGTTCCACTTCAATATCAGAGATCGCCGTATGGCAGCGGGGACACCAGTTCACCATATAGTCCCCCCGGTAGATCAAACCCTTTTCATAAAGAGAGACAAACACCTCGCGCACCGCACGCGAACAGCCTTCATCCAGCGTAAAACGTTCGCGCGACCAGTCGCAGGAAACGCCCAGTTTATAGAGCTGTTGCAAAATGCGGGTATGGTATTCATCTTTCCATTGCCAGGCCTTTTCCAAAAATTTTTCCCGTCCCACATCGTACCTGGAAAGGCCTTCTTGCGCCAAGTGCTCCTCTACCTTATTCTGCGTGGCAATCCCGGCATGATCTGTCCCCGGCAGCCAAAGGGTGTCATACCCCTGCATCCGCCGCCACCTGATCAGCACGTCCTGAATCGTATTGTTTAGGGCATGGCCCATGTGCAGGGTGCCGGTAACATTGGGCGGGGGAATTACAATCGTATAAGTTTCCTTCCCTTTTTCCCTGCCGGCCCTGAAATAATCATTTTCCAACCAAAATTGGTATATTTTGTCTTCTACCTTTTCCGGTTCATAAACGGGTGGAAGATTAACAGTCATTTTAATCTCCTTCCCTTCCTTTTAATCACAAAATCACCTCTCTTATATTACATTTTTACCTGTATAAAGTCAACTTATGCCGCCGCAAACGCAATCGAAGCCGACCGCAACCAAGGGACGTACCCTGTGGCCGGTGCAGCTTCAATTATGGAATAGTAACGGCCCCATGGATTATTCTTGCTATTGATGACTATAGTGACGGGTTTGCAAAAATATTAAAAATGGCACAATTTTACAACTGGTGCCTTTTAGCCGGCCTGTGCTTTTAACTTTCTCAACTGGTAAAATGTTAAACCGGCAACCGGGAATCAAGTTTTGTTTTGGGGCTAAACTATATGCGGGAGGTGAAATAATGAATCAACAAATTCACTGCAGCGTGGATAATTGTCATTACTGGGAACAGGGCAACAGGTGTCATGCCAACGAAATTATGGTCACGGCCGATACCATTGGCGCTTCTATGCCGGATGATTTGGATGCGCCCCAAGCCAGCACCCTTAGTCCGACGCCGGTTCAACACTGTATGGATACCTGCTGTAAAACCTTTGTGGAAAAAAACTCAGATAAAATTGGCGTCGATGGTGTAAAAAAAATATAGTTTTTCAGCAAATTTTTGGACAGAAAACCGGGACCTTTCGTCCCGGTTTTCTGCCATACAGGCCGGCTGGCGGTTAAACCCGGGCCATCCTAGGGCTCAAAGTCTGGTTGTTAACCTACACAACACAAAGGGTTGACAAATTGGTATCCACCTGTTATAATTCTGCCATAATTATGGTTTACACTGGGTATTTCAACAATTTTCTGCCCGCACCGGACAACCTTTTGCCAACTACTGCACAGCCGGCATCCGGATGCACTAAGGAGGTCCAGACATGCGCTGGGAAATTTTAAAACTGCTCCGGGCCCAAAGTCCGGCCCACCTTTCAGGTGAAGCAATAGCGGCCCGTTTTCAGGTCAGCCGGACTGCCATCTGGAAAAATGTACAAGCCCTGCAGGCCGCAGGCTATCACATCGAAGGCAGCACCCGCCTGGGTTATCGCCTGCTCAACAGCCCCGACTTTCTTTATCCTGTGGAAATTGTTCCGGGGCCTGCAGCACAGATTATTGCTGTTTCACCACAGTTGATCCACCACTACCCCCGGGTTGATTCTACAAACAACATCTTAAAAGAACTGGCGGGCCAAGGTGCGCCGGAGGGGACAGTTGTTGTGGCAGAGGAACAAACCGGGGGGCGGGGACGCCTGGGCCGCAGTTGGGATTCGCCTGCTGGAAAAGGAATCTGGTTTTCCATTCTGTTTCGGCCTGCCGTAACACCCCCTCAGGCGCCGCTTTTTACCCTGCTGGCCGCCGGCGCCGTTGCCGGGGTAATCAAAGCCCACCTGCCGGCGCTTAAGCCGGGCATCAAATGGCCCAACGATCTGTTGCTTGGGCAGCGCAAAGTTTGCGGGATTCTAACCGAGATGAAAGCAGAGGCTGATCTGCTGCACTACCTGATAACCGGCATCGGTCTGAATGTAAACTGCCATAAAAAGGATTTCCCCCCGGAGCTACGGCAAAGCGCCACCTCTTTGTACCTGCAAAATAATAAAACAGCAATTTCAAGGCAAAAATTAGCCACCGGCATCCTGCAGGAAATAGATCGCCTTTACCGGGTTTTTTTAGACGGCGGCACAGACCAGATTATAAACACCTGGAAAAAACATAACATCACCTTGGGAAACCGGGTAGCCGTCCGCACCCTGCAGGGTGTTTTTACGGGCCGGGCCGTAGACCTGGACAGCGACGGTGCGCTGTTGGTGGAGGATGAAAAAGGTAAAAACCACCGTTTCCTGGCAGGAGAAGTTTCCTTGCACCCATAACCTGAAAACCATTATTGTTGAAAAAGTAACGTTGAAATAGCTGGCGGGCAGGGACAACCTTGTCACCCAAACGACCATTGCCATGCTAAAACACTGCCCTTCGTAAACATTTAAAAGCGGGACAAATACTGGACCGTTGAAAGGATGTGAATGGTTGGCTTGCAGCGTACAAAATTTTTAGTCCTGAGCAGTCTTTTTGC
>JBMNNQ010000092.1:0-4901 GCA_050942615.1 Dethiobacteria bacterium
TTTCTGCCGGCGGCGATCCCGCTTTTAGGTATGCTGATGTTTGGCAACCTGCTTCGGGAATGCGGGGTTACGGAACGCCTCAGCGGGGCAGCCCAAAATGAACTGAACAATATCATCGTTATTTTTCTGGGGCTTACAGTTGGTGCCAAGGCAAGCGCTACCTACTTTTTAAGGGCGGAAACACTGCAAATTATCGCCTTGGGATTGGCGGCTTTTGCCGTTGGCACTGCCGGCGGTGTACTTATGGGTAAAATCATGTGCAAGGCCACCGGGGGCAAGGTCAACCCTTTGATCGGTTCGGCGGGGGTTTCTGCAGTGCCCATGGCAGCCCGGGTTTCACAGGTGGTGGGCCGGGAGGCCAACCCCAGCAATTTTTTACTGATGCATGCTATGGGGCCCAACGTGGCCGGGGTGATCGGTTCAGCGGTTGCTGCCGGTGTTTTCCTTTCCTTGCTGCAGTAGTTTTGTTTTAATATTTGAAGATAGCAATAATGCAATAGTTAATGGTTGTATGCCTGTGGGGATTTTTCTCACAGGTTTTTTTATGACTTCACCGGAAGTTGCGGCAAGGCGGCATGATTTCAACATATAAATGAAGTAATAATACATTTAAAAGTGGTGGTAGGAAAATGCCGGCAATGCAATCAAAAATTTTAAGGGTGCTGTTAAAAACGCTGCTGGGGTTGTTGGTTCTGGTTTTTCTGTTGGTGATGGCTGTAACTATTTATTTTAAAGAAAGGGTTCCCTGGGGTGTTTACCTGGCAGGCACCCCTTTGGGGGGTAAAAGCTACCCGGAGGTAGAGCTGTTTCTAGAAGAATTACAGGCCCGGCTAAAAAAAGAACAGGTAAATGTTTACATCACATCGGAGCAGGACCCCCTGGTTTTTTCCCTGGCAGACCTGGGCCTAAGCTTGGCCCAGGACAGACTGCTGCAGGAAATAAAAAATATAAGGTATTCCTTTAACGGCAAGGAAATGTATGGTTTCTTTGCACACGGTGTTCATTTGCCCCAGAAATTTAATTTTGAGGACGAAAAATGGAAGCAGGCCTTGGGATCTTTGCAGGCGGAAAGGTACATTCCACCGCTGGAGGCAACTATTTATGCTGAGCAGGGTAAATTGAAAATGAGCCCCTCCCGAAAAGGACAAAGGTTAAATATTGAAAAGGCCGGGAAGGAAGTTCTGGAAAAATTGTCCCATCAGCCTTCTTTCCCCCTGAATGTTTATCTGGAAAGGGAATGGCTGTTTCCGAAAAAAACAAGCATGCATATTTTGAAGATGGGCATCAGGGGGGAAGCGGCGTCTGCTTCCACTTCTTTTAATGCTGCGGATCAAAACAGAAATTACAATATTGCCCTGGCGGCAGCGAAGCTGGACAATGTAATTTTAGCCCCGGGGGAGCTGTTTTCCTTTAACCGGCTGGTAGGGGAAGCCAACTTAGAGGCAGGATTCAAGGAGGCGCCGATTATTGTGCAGGGGCGTGTGGTGCCCGGACCGGGCGGGGGTATTTGCCAGGTGTCTTCGACCCTTTATCATGCCGCCCTTTTGGCAGGTGTTAGCATAGAGGAACGGCATAACCACGGGTTACCTGTCGGGTACCTGCCTCCGGGATATGATGCAACGATCGCCTATGATTACCTGGATCTTAAATTTCGTAACAATAAATCCTGCCACCTGTTAATTCACCTGCAGGTTTTTGAAAATGCTGTTCAAGCGACTATTTTTGGTTCCCCCTCCCCTGCAGAAAAAATAGAGGTCGTCACACTGGGCTTACAAAAGATTGAACCGCCGGTCAAGTACGAACAAAGGGCTGATCAACCTGTTAGTTACCAGAAGGTTGTCCAGGGGGGTAAGCCGGGTTTTACAGTAGAAACGGTCCGTATTTTTTACGAAGACGGCCGGGAAAAAAAGAGGGAATCTTTAGGGAAAGATTACTACGCGCCCACCCCGCAAATTATTGCGGTGGGAACCTTGCCGGCAAAGGTGGTTGAGAAAAAAAACGAAGAAGAAAAAAACGCGGCACCAGAACCGGCACCAGAACCGGCAGAGGACCCGGGACAGGGCCCGGCAGAGGGCCCGGGACATTATCCTGCAGAAGATCCCACACATGATCAGGCAGGGGATCCGGCAGAAGATCCTGCATGGGACCCCGCACGGGACTCCGCACATGCCCCGGCACAGAGGTTTTCAAGGTGAACACCTAAAAAACAGGGTGATTTTAAGGGCTGGTCCCGGCAGGAAGGGCTGCCGGCCCGGCCTTATGGCTGGAAAAGGTATTTTAACAGTTCATTTGGTTTATAATAAAGAAGTATAGTAGAGCATTTAAAAGCAAAGGAGGCAGTAAAAATGACTGTAGGCACGAAAATGAAGACCTGCCTGGCTAACTTGAAAAGTGTCCAGGCCGACCTGGAATCGTTTGCGTTGGAAACAAACAACCAGATGATTAAACAGACATTTACACAGTTTGCTGACCAGACAAAAAGTATTGCCGATGGCCTGCAAGCAAGGGTTCTGGAAATAGAAGAGCAGGAACCCCAATTTAAAGGCTCCTAAGTTAAACAAAAACCTCTCTTTTAAAGAGAGGTTTTTATTAGCCGGTATGCGTATGCATAGTTTGTGGGAAAATATAAAGGAATTTTGTAGAAAGAAGAAGAAATTAAGGTTTATAAGGTTTACAATGGAGCAAAGGATGAGGTGTTGAGAATGGAAGAGGTGCGGGCAAGATTTGCGCCCAGCCCTACCGGGGAACTGCATATCGGAGGAGTCAGGACGGCACTTTTTAACTGGCTTTTTGTACGCAACCAGGGGGGCAAAATGATTTTGAGAATTGATGATACGGACAAGCAGCGTTCGTCACCCGCATTCCTGGATTCAATTATCAGCTCTATGCGGTGGCTTGGTTTGGATTGGGATGAAGGCCCCGGAGCAGGGGGGGAATACGGCCCCTATTTTCAGTCAGAACGCCTGGAAATTTACCGGGAGGAAGCACAAAAGCTCTTGGAAAAGGGGCAGGCTTATTATTGTTTTTGTACCCCTGAGAAACTGCAGGCAGAAAAGGAAAAACAACGCCAAATGAAACAGCCGCCCCGTTACAGCGGCCACTGCCGCAAGTTAACCCCCGTTGAAAGGGAACAAAAAATAGCTGCAGGTGAAAGCTGTGTTATCAGGCTGTTGATGCCCAAGGAAGGTGAAACAGTAGTGCGGGATATAATCAGGGGGGAAGTGACTTTTGATCATGCCAACCTGGATGATTTTATTATTGTCCGCTCCGACGGCTTGCCGACCTATAATTTTGCCTCTGTAGTTGATGATTATAAAATGAAGATTACACATGTAATCCGGGCTGAAGAACATCTTTCCAACACGCCACGCCAGCAAATTCTTGCCCGGCTGCTCGGTTACAATATTCCCCAATATGCTCATGTACCTATGATTTTAGCCCCGGATCACAGTAAGCTCAGTAAGAGACATGGGGCTACAGCAGTGCAGGAATATAAGGAAATGGGGATTCTGCCGGAGGCGCTGATCAACTATTTAACACTGTTGGGCTGGTCACCGGGGGATGATCAGGAAATTCTGACCAGGGAAGAGACGATCAAATCCTTTTCTTTGGAAAGGGTAAGTAAAAACCCGGCGATCTACGATCTTAAAAAACTGATCTGGTTGAACGGTCATTATTTAAGAACAATGGAACTGCAAACGATTACAGAAAGGGCTTTGCCTTTTTTTCAGGAAAACGAGCAAATATGGGCTGCCTGCCAAAAGAGCCGGTTAAAAATAGAAGATGTGATAGCCCTTGTCCGGGATCGGGTTAAGACTTTGCAGGAAATAGTGGAGGCCAGTGCATACTTTTTCCTCGAAGATTTTTCTTACGATGAAAAAGGGGTGAAGAAACATTTTTCCCGCGAAAATACCGGCGACATTTTGCATGAAACGGCCAAAACCCTGGAAAAGACGGAGCCTTTTGAAACAGAGAAACTAAAGGAGGAACTGCAAAATTTGAGCCGGGAACTGAAGGTGTCGTTGGGAAAAATTAACCTGCCAACGAGACTGGTTATCACCGGCCGTACCATGGGCCCCGATCTATTTGATATAATTTCCCTCCTGGGGAAAGAGAAAGTGTTGGCCAGATTCCAAAGAGCCCGGGAACTTTTTTTCCAGGAATAAACCCTTGGTAGTAGGCTTTTAGCAATGTAAAACGTTTATAACGGGACAAACCTGGGGAATTGGCAGTGGCCGATTTTTAAACAGTTATTTATAAAATGTTAATTTTGCCGGTGGGCATGGACAAAAAGATTCCTCTGTTTCTTGAAAAGCCTCCTGCAGGCGCTGAAAGCTTTCCGGGGAAAGGTTAAATATTTCCCGGGCCTGGGCGGTGTTTAGTACCTCGCGCACAGGCAATATCCTGTACTGCCACCTGCCTCCCTGTCTGAATTTATGTACCCAAGTGGGTTCTGTACCCGAAAGTGAAATAAAATAAGTGTTTGTTTCAGGATCAAACCGGATTTTAATAAAGGCGATCACCCCGGTATCACAGTACCGATCTCTTTGGTTGGAAATAAAGTTTCCCAAAGAATAGAAAACCAGCCCGGAACCTTTTTCCGTTTCAACAATCTCCGCCGGTTGGATAACATGCGGGTGGTTGCCAATGATAATGTCAGCCCCTAGCTCGATCAATGTTCTAGCCAGCTCTTTTTGCTGATCAGAAGGAACCCGCTGGTATTCCAGGCCCCAATGGATACAGACAACAATAATATCTGCTGCATAAGTACTTTTCGCCCTGAAAATATCTTCACTGATCAGCCCTTCGTCAATCAGGTTGATTAGGTAGTCTTTGTCCGGGGGGATGGGCAGGCCGTTTGTCCCGTAGGTATAGGCTAAAAAAGCGGTCCTGATACCATT
>JBMNNQ010000093.1:0-4871 GCA_050942615.1 Dethiobacteria bacterium
TCTTCATAGATAACCTTGGCTCCCTGCCGGAAAAGGTTGTCAATCGTGCGTGAAACAAGTTTTTCGTTCCCGGGAATCGGGTTGGCGGCAATGACCACCGTGTCGCTGGGGACAATCTCCAATTTACGGTGGGTCGAATTGGACAGCCGGGCCAGGGCAGACATCGGTTCACCCTGAGTACCCGTGGTTAACATCACCACCCGATCATCAGCAAAGCTTTTAACCTCTTCCACATCGATCAGGGTAAAGGGCGGAATACGCAGGTAACCCAGCCTTTGAGCGATTTCAACCACATTAACCATGCTCCGGCCGTCTACGGCAAGCTTTCTCCCTGAAAAACAGGCAGCGTCAACAATCTGCTGTATACGGTAAATATTGGAAGCAAAAGAGGCAATAATAATCCGGCCTTCAGCAGCCAGGAAGATCTCCTTCAGTGTTTCCCCCACCCTTGATTCCGAACGTGTATACCCGGGGCGTTCCGCGTTGGTGCTGTCTGCCAAAGCAACCAGCACCCCTTCCCTGCCTATTTCCGCCAGGCTGTGAAAATCTGTACCTCTTCCCTGGACCGGCGTATGATCAAATTTAAAATCGCCGGTATAAACAATGTTGCCCACAGGAGTTTTTATGACAAAACCTACAGAATCAGGGATGCTATGATTTGTAGCAAAAAACTGAACCTTGAACGAACCGATTTCGATTTCCTCGCCGGCAACAATTTCTGAAAGCACCGTGCTCTGGTGTAAACCGAATTCCTCCAACTTAACCTTCAAAAGCCCCAGGGTTAACCTTGTTCCATAGATCGGAACATTTATTTTAGGCAAAATATAGGGCAAGGCCCCGATATGGTCTTCATGTCCGTGTGACAATAAAATGGCTTTTACCTTACTTTTGTTTTCCAGCAAATAAGTTATGTCCGGGATAACCATATCCACTCCCAGCATTTCCTCATCCGGAAAAGCCAAGCCGGCGTCAACTACAATAATTTCATCATTGTAGTTGATCACAAACATATTCTTACCAATTTCACCAATACCGCCCAGGGGTATGATTTGAAATTTATCTGCTTGCTTTATTTTATTTGTTTTCCTTTTTTTCCTTTTGATTTTAAACCGCAAAAAAAAACGCACCTTTCTCGAGCGTATATTTAGCATCCCTGCTTTTAGAGTCATTATACTTTAATTTTAACCCTGTAGCAAACGTAAAATACTAAAACACCCCATTCACGGGGCATTTTAGTATTTTTAATGTTTGCTCAGCTTAACCACGCGAAACATGACGTACAGCCCTGCAGAAAGAAAGTACTGTTAGCCAAAAAACATTTTATAATAATTTATAACTGTGCAGCAGCTCCCTAAGAGTTGCAGCATGTTTTTCTGCCAGCGGGCAGAGGGGCAACCGGGGTTCCCCAACCCCTTTGCCCGTCATATTCAAGGCGGCCTTGACTGGAATAGGGTTGGCCTCCACAAACAAACCCTTAAAAAGGGGTAACAGCCCCTGGTGGATTTTTGCCGCTTCTTTAATCTTGCCTGCACAGTAAGCTTCAATCATCTTTTTGATTTCCGGGCCCGCAAGGTGTGAGGCCACGCTAACCACACCTACCCCGCCGACACTAAGCACGGGAAGGGTAAGGGAATCATCGCCGCTGTAAACGGAAAACCCGGCCGGCGCTTTGGCACAAAGATATGTAATCTGTTCCAAATTGCCGCCTGCCTCCTTTACAGCAACAATGTTTTCTACTTCAGCCAACCGCAGTGTTGTTTCAGCTTCCAGGTTGATAGCAGTCCTTCCCGGTACATTATAAAGCATTACGGGCAGGGAAACTGCGGCGGCGATACTTTTGAAATGCTGGTAGAGTCCTTCCTGGGGAGGTTTATTATAGTAGGGGGTAACCAACATGAGGCCGTCAACCCCGGCTTTTTCAGCTTTTTCACTCAGCGCCAAAGCCTCACGGGTTGAATTACCGCCGGTGCCGGCAATAATTTTTATCCTGCCCTTAACTGCTTCCAAAACGGTTTCAAAAATTTTGATTTTTTCATCAGCCGACAAGGTGGGGGACTCCCCGGTAGTCCCTGCCAACACCAGCCCGTCAGAACCGGTTTCCAGGAGGTGTACGGCTAAATCAGCCACCTTGGCATAATCCACTTTTAAATTCCGATCAAACGGTGTAACCATCGCGGTAATCAAGGAACCAAAGGTTTTTGCCTGCCGCAATGACTGCACCCCCTTTCTGCTAGCTTACAGCTAGTAGTTATTATAACAAAGCCAAAAAGAACTTTCAAACAAGTAAACGGTTTTTTTATAGTGCACATTGCGTTTCACTTGACCATAAAACAGGTTGTAGCTGTTCTTTTTTTAACGCTTTGACCGCCGTCGGCAGCAATAAGCCCATGCTGGCTACCAGGGAATTTGGTTTTTGAAAGGGATCATCCTGCCCAAAAGGAACCATAAAAATATTTTTGGTTGACAATAACAGGCCGATATTTTTAGCGTTCAGACCCAGGCCGTCGTTGGTGGCCAGGGCCAGCACAACCGGCCGCTGGTTCCTTAAATGCCCTTTGGCTGCCATTAACACTGCCGTATCGGTGATACCATTTGCCAGTTTGGCCAGCGTGTTACCTGTACAGGGTGCGATAATCAGCAGATCGAAAAGCTTTTGGGGGCCAAAAGGCTCGGCTGCTACGATATCCCTGATAATCTCTTTACCAGTAATCATTTTTAACCGTGCGTTTATTTCCTTTGCTTCACCAAACCGCGTACTAACCTCCCATACTGCAGCGGATACAATCGGCGTTACCCGGGCTCCGGCAACGACAAGTTTTTCTACCTGGGCCAAAACCTCCCCCAGCGTGCAATGGGAACCGGTCAAAGCAAAACCAACCCTGATACCTTGCAGTTTCATCTTCATTCACCTCTTTTAAACGATGAAATTATTAAGTCCGGATAAGCCTTGCACAGTATTTGTGCGGCCGTTTTAGGGGCTACCTTGCCCGGCAATCCCGGTAACGAAAGCGCCTTAATCTGCAACCTTTCCGCCACATGAAAATCTACCCCTCCGGGTTGAGAGGCAATATCGACTATTAAAACAGATTTAGGAGCACGGTAAAGAACCTCTGCATCTAAAACCACGCTGGGAATCGTATTGAAAATAATATCTGCTTTATGTACTTCTTCCGGCAGATCAGCAAGCAGCAAAGGTTTCATCTTGTAGGCCTCGATCCAGGCCAATACCTCCCTGCGCCGCACCCCGACTGTCACTTCGGCACCCAAAGCCTGTAAAGTTTTAGCTAAAATATTGCCGCAGCGCCCGAAACCAAGCACAAAACTCTGGCTGTTGTGGATGGTGATCTCTGTATTGGCCATGGCCGCCTGGATAGCGCCTTCAGCAGTAGGTATCGCATTGGGAATCGAAATTTCATCCTTCCCCCTTGTTTCCAAAACATAAACTTTTTTTTGTAAGAAGATTTCCTTCAGGGAAGGCCAGATATACCCGGTGATAAAAAGTGTTTCCGGTTGAAAGGCAAGCATAATTTCCGGTTTGTTTAAAAACACCCTTGCCCTTGCATAAGGGGCATAAACCTCACCGTTTGCTTCAACACCGGCCAAAGGTATGATCACCACATCTGACAACCGGATCGATTCGATAAGGTTGTCGCTAAGTGCCATCTCTTTTACAGGAGGGTATTTTTCAAAACCATACAGGTGTACATTTGCGCCAATTTTTTTCAAATGGATATAGAGTTCAACTTCCCTGCTGTCCCCCCCTATTATCAGAATATTCAACCCCAACAGGATAATATCCACGCCATCATCACCTCTTTTGAAAAAAAACTTCCGAATCATTACAGTTGCTGCAAAGAATGTTACTTGGCGAAAGCCGTTCACTAGAGCCGCAAACGTACATATAATCTTTAACAAAATACTTTTTTAGGCCTGGCACTACACCGCCTGTTCAACTTTTCCCTCACAGAACTTTGCTTTATCTTATGCCCCTATTTATCATCCTGTGCAGCAAAACCTTTGGCGATGTTTATTTTTTAGACGACCCTGAACATAAAAAAAAACGTGTCACGGTCGACACGTTTACACAAAAACTGCTGCAAAAAAATTTGTGTTTATAATATTTTAATGGGCTTCCACGTCTTCTGCGCCATATTGATTTAATGTGGAAATAACCTGTTCAGCCTGCTCATCATCCTCTGCCTTCACGGAAACGAGGACATCGCCCCTTTTGACCCTCTCTTCAAAATGACGGCCCCGCTCTTCAGGGATGCCAAAATCAACCAAACCCCCTACCAGACCACCGCCAACAATGCCTGTCAGAAAAGCGGCCAAGGGCCCGGCTGCAACAATAGGGCCGATACCCGGAATAAGCAGCGCGCCGGCCCCTGCCAAAAGCCCCGTGATGCCCCCCAGAGCTCCGCCGGTAAATATTCCTTCACCAAGGTTTTGTCCCTCCATGGACAAGCGCCCCTGTTCGTCGCTGCCCCCGGCCGAACCTTCTTCCTTTTCTTCCTTGGCCACCAGGGAAATTTCCCTTTCACTAAATCCCTGGCTTTGGAGTTCGTTAATCGCTTCCCTTGCACGTTCCTGACTGCGAAAAACACCAATGACCGTTTTTGCCATAGAATTTCCTCCTTTTTTGCATCGTGCTGCACTCTATTATTTCCATTTAGTTTCCTTCTATGCACTGGTAAAAAACCCTGAAATTAAAAGAAGCGGTTGCTTGGAACCGCTTCTTTGTCAATTTATATTTCTGATTAAAACTTTCCCGTATGGCCAAACCCGCCCTCATTTCGCCCTGACCAGGGTAGTCTTTCGGCCTCCTGCCATCTTATTCTCACCAGGGCATGGATAACCAACTGGGCAATGCG
>JBMNNQ010000094.1:0-4816 GCA_050942615.1 Dethiobacteria bacterium
TGGAACAGATTCCTGAAAACATCATTGCTGCCCAAAGTGCAGATATTGATGTTGTGACCGGGGCAACTCTGACTTCAAACGGTATTATGGAAGCTGTGGCAGATGCAATCGGTGAATAGTTGACTACCTAAAAAAGATGGTGGGTTAGTAAAAAAGTGCCGGCTGAAAACCGGCACTTTTTTAATTTGCCTCTTCCCCATATATCCAGGGTTCAGCACTTTTTTGATAGCTGAAAATTTCCTGTGGTGAAAAGAAAAGGGAAATTTCCCTTGCGGCGCTTTCAGGGGAATCAGAACCATGCACAACATTGTTGCCCATGAAAAGGCCGTAATCACCCCGAATAGTGCCCGGAGGGGCTTCCTGGGGATCAGTGCTGCCCATCATTTGGCGTGCAACCTGAATGGCCCCCCTCCCCTCCCAGATCATGGCCACAACCGGCCCGGAGGTGATAAAATTAACAAGTTCATCAAAAAAAGGTTTGCCCTGGTGTTCACCGTAATGTTTTTCGGCCATTTCCCTGCTTATTTTCAGCATTTTAATGGCTATCGCTTTTAAGCCTTTTTTTTCAAACCGGCAGATGACTTCGCCCATTAAATTTCTTTGCACGGCGTCAGGTTTAAGCATGATAAAAGTTTTTTGCATGGTTTATCTATCCCCTTTTGGTTTTATTTACTGCATAATAGGCAAAAAAAGGGCTTCTTTACTATTAAGTATAGAAGCCCCCCGCAAGCAGCTAATAGGTAAAAAATGGGTTACGATCCTCTATAATACGTTTTTCCTGGGAACGCATTACCCGTATGTCTTTGGTCAGTGAAAACATGTTCAGATGTGTCAAGCCATCGTAATAAAGAAGATCATGGATATCCCTTTCCTGCAACCGCTGATCAACTACCTGGGGTTGCAAATCTGCAGCGCTATCAACCTGCGAAGCATAAATAAAACCCCATTTAGAATCAAAGGACGGAATATAGGCGCCATAGGAATCAACTTGTTTAAACGCTAACTTCAATGTATTATAGAGCGATCCATGATACTGCAGCAGCCTGGGGTTAAGGTTGTCGGCCTGTAAGGCGATGCCGCCTTTTTCTTTTACCCTTTGTGCTATCATTTTATAGAATTCCTTGGTAAACAACAGGTGGGAAGGGCTGTCGTGATCGAGCGGTTCTGTCAGATCGATGATGATAACATCCCATTTGGTTTTGTTTTCCTCTAAATATTTTCGAGCGTCCATAAAATGCACTTCAACCCGGGGATCTTCAAAGGCCCCCTTGTTCCAGGTAGGTAAATGATCCTGGCACAGCTTAACAACCTCCTGGTCTATATCGACCATAACCAGTTTTTTTACAGAGGGGTGCTTAAGGATTTCCCTCAAAGCAGCCCCCTCCCCCCCACCAACAACCAAAATATCTTCTGGCAAAGGATGGGCAACCATCGCCGGGTGCACCAGCGTTTCATGGTAAATATATTCGTCAAACTCTGCCGATTGAATTTTTCCATTCAAAATGAGACAACGGCCAAAAAAATCCGTATCGACAATCTCTATACTTTGAAATGGCGTTTTTCCATCATAAACGTACCGTTCGATACCGTACATATGAGCCTGACTGGGGTGCGTATACTCAATAAACCATTTCCCAGTAAGAGGGGACAAAGCAAAGCCTCCTTTTTGAAACCGCAGCTTACTGTATTACTGTAAAAATATTTAAAATTAAACTGCTGATTTTTGTTGGGTAAAATCTGTTTCTATTTCGTCTAGGCCGAAAATGCCGCGTTTTATTTCCTTGGCCGCCATCCGTTCAGCAGTAAACTGCCTTTTTAGATAGTGGCAAGACACCCAGGGATCAACAGTAGTCCCGCACGTAAAAACATCCACCGCGGCATATCCGAACTCGGGCCAGGTATGAATGGCCAGATGTGATTCAGAGATCACCACCACGCCGCTTACCCCCTGTGGGGAAAACTCATGGAAGACAACTTCTCTAATTTCAGCTCCGGCTTCCAGGGCTGCTTTCACCATCAACTGTTCAATCTGAACCGTATCATTTAATACCTCCGGCGAACACCCATAAAATTCAGCCAGAACATGGCGGCCTAAAGCGCGCATTTTCAAAACCCCCTTTTTGAAATTTTGTTTCAGGTCAAGTTAAATTGTAACAAATTAAGTGAAAAAGTCAATGATTTTGGGATATTATTTTAATAAACGGAACGCATCCCCCTAAACAGAGGTAAAACGCAGCTAATCGCTTAATATAATGGAAACGGTGTTTATTATATGTACTTTCTAAAATTGGCTACACAATTTTTACCGCAATATTGAAATATTGACTAAGATCTGAAATATTGATCTGGGTATAAATAATAAATTGCCGGCTGCTGCTTACCGAACTACTGGACAGCGCTATTTTCTAGTGCGTACAACTTGGCCCTGGTTAACCCTGAGCAGCTCTTCAGAAGATATTTTAATCAGCGAATTGGTTGATCCCCCCCCTGTATAAACAAAATCTTTCTCCAATACCTTGGGATCGATTAGAAATACCCCATTGAAACCAAAAGAAGGTACGCCCCCCGCGGGATAGCCTGATTTGGCTAAAACCTCCTCCGGATTGGCAATTTTAGGTGGAGCAGTGCCCAACGCTTTCCCGCATCTTTTTGTGCTGACCCTGTCTTCACCTTTCACGATGGCAATAATTAAACGCCCTTCACCATCCACCAGGCAAATGTTTTTTACTAAATCCTCCGGGGTGGCCTCCACTGCCTTGGCCGCAGCCTCTACCGAATGACAGGATTGTTCAAAAGTAAGGTGTTCACCTTGAACATTATTTTGTACCATATATTCCTTTATTTTTTCTTCATACTTTTGCAATGTTATTTTCACGTCCCCTTCCTAAGTAATATATTATTGAAGTTTATTATTGAACACCGAACATCTTTTTCAAATCCAATTATACCCTATCCAAGGGGCAATAGAAAAGGTTAAAACCGTTAGGCAGTCAGGGACAGAATTTAGAAATTATCAGTAATGGCAGAAACAGCATTCGCCACAGATTTGGGGAATGGCACCTGTATATTCCTTCTGCCACCTTTTTCCACCTGACTTTTATAATTATAAGCGACTTGTGGTGACCAAGGCCCAAAAAGCATATAAATAAAAAACCCCGCAACTGTTGGTTTTTGCTATTCTACCCCCAAAGCCTTGAACACTGCATCTTCAGGACTTTGGTAGAAGGATATCTGGAATTTAGCAAATAACTCTGGTGGTACAGTATTAATTTCAACAGCGGAAGCCATAGGTAAGAGAATCTTTTTTGCTCCTGCATCAAAACAAACTTGAAGGGTAGATGCTAATTCTTCAACTTTATTTATAGTCCCCCCAATGCTCATTGAGCCCAATACCACCAGTTGGCTTAATACAGGTTTCTTTAGGGAACCAGAACATAGGGCAATAAAGGCAGATAGGGTCAACCCCGAAGCCATGCCAATTCCCTGCATATCTTGTATATGCATTAAAAAGTCATTGTTATTTAAAGAGATTGTGCCACTAATGTTTTTCCTATTTGCCTTAAAATAGTTAAAGGCAGTATTTATATTTTCCCTAGCCTCCCTGCTTGTTCCCAAGCCTGTTCTCTCAAATTTTCCTGTTCCTGAAACGACCTCCGTTTCAATCTTATATACGCCAATCATCCCCGAATTCCCATGGGCAACTGTGTATACATGCCCGGGTTTCCCCATCCCTTCAGGTATTAGTTTATTTCCCCCTTGTTCAGGAACTGAAACAAATTCTTCTTCAAAAGTATCCTTGTCTATATAGGAAAAATGAACATCATAAAATTCCATGCCACCGATTTTCTTAAGTTGTTCTTTTACCCGCCTTCTTCCAATTAAGGCATATTTCAAGATTTCTTCAATGCCTTCCCTGTCAAATTCCCCATGGGGATAGATTAGTTTCACTAGGCCTGACACAGTCTTTTTTACCCCTATAACATCCCTTTGGTTTAGGTTATTTCCAAGTCTAAAATACTTATCTATACTATCACTATATGATCTTTTCCTCATTTCCCTAAAGAACTCTGCAATATAATCTGTAATAAAACCATATTCATGGGTGAAGAACTCTGGCATGTATTTAGGTATTTCCCAACCGGGAATATAACAGTGCATCCGATCAAAAAAAGCAGAGTCATAGGCCATCGCTTCTGGAAAGGGTTCAAACAAATGGGACGTTTTCAGGAGTACATCCACTGATTGATTAATATTGCCAACAAAAACCATGGATGCAGAAGCATTTTTTAATTCCTTGCCCCTAGCAAAAGATCCTGAGGCCATATAATCCTTCATGATCTGAACCCCATCTTTATCCTTAAAGGTAATACCAGCAACTTCGTCAAAGGCTACCACATCCCATAGGCCAACTAGTCCAATTTTTCTGGTATTCATATTGTAAAACAAGTTGGCCACAGTGGTTTGACCACCAGATATGAGGATAGAGTTAGGCGATATTTCCTTGTATATATGGGATTTACCAGTTCCCCTAGGCCCCAATTCACAGACATTAAAATTATTTTCCACAAGAGGAATCATACGGGCAATAAGGTGCCACTTAACTGTTCCTTCTAACTGTGTAGGTTCCATACCCACTGACCTTAGAAGAACGTCAATCCATTCATCTTTAGAAAAGTTTTTTCTACCATCAAGTATCTCATTTATATCTAGGTTAGGCATCTGAATTGGTTTCAGGCTACTTATTATAAAAGGATTAGAATTCCTTAACTCTTCGTCATAGTAGTATTGTATTTTAAGAATACACCAAATGCCTCCT
>JBMNNQ010000095.1:0-4781 GCA_050942615.1 Dethiobacteria bacterium
TCGTTAAACCTTATTTTACCCTTACCGGGCTGAGAGGCCTTAAAAGAGATGGCTTCAATTTCCAATACTGTCCCCAAATATCCTACCGCTGCCAGGCCAAATATTTTCCCGACTTGGGCTTCAGCTGTCTTTCGCTGCCAAACCAGCGGCAGCAAGCGGTTGCTTTGGATAACCTCTTCCATTATTTCCCTGCCCAGAAAAACCTTCTGGCGTTTCCCGGGCCGGTTTTCACACACAGGGGCCCCGGAACTATTTTTTCCAATACCTGAAAAGCAGCCGTTGCCTCCGGCACCGTTGGAACCGTTGCACCCGGCCTCTGCTTCAGCCGCACTATCCGCACTATAAAGCGCCAGTCCGTAAGCGTCTGCCAGCAGTTTAATCGCGCTTCTCCCCTCACTTGTATAACGGGAAATCAGTTCCACTGCCGCCGGGGAAATTGTTACTCCTAGTCTTTTGGCGGCATTCTTCACAATATTTTGGATATCATCTGGCGAAAGGGGTTCAAAATATACTGCACTACACCGTGATTTTAAAGCCGGTGAAATCTCCGCTGAAGCCTTGGTTGTAGCTCCTACTAAAACAAAATCCGCCGGTGCACCCTCGGCAAATAATTTATGAATATATTTTGGGACCTGGGAAGCAGCGGGATCATAATAAGCAGAATCAAAGTAAACGCGTTTATCTTCCAGAACCTTAAGCAACTTGTTTTGCAGCCGCAGATCCATTTCCCCAATTTCATCAATAAAAAGTACCCCGCCATGGGCTTCGGTTACCAGGCCCGGTTTTGGTTCAGGAATACCCCCCTCACCCAATTCCCGTCTTGCCCCCTGGTAGATCGGATCATGTACGGAACCCAAAAGGGGGTTGGCCGTTTCCCGGGGATCCCAGCGCAACGTAGCAGCATCAACCTCTACAAAAGGAGCATCGCCGCCAAAAGGAGTATGGGCAGTGTTTTTGGCTGCCTCCAGTGCCAGGCGGGCTGCAGCTGTTTTTCCCACCCCGGGAGGCCCAAAAATAATTAAATGCTGGGGGAAAGGAGAGGCTAACTTGGACATCAACGCCCGGATACCCCTTTCCTGCCCAACTATTTCCTTAAGATTTGCCGGCCTTAAAAATTCCATGGCAGAATGGGAAAGGCCTTCAGCAAACATCTTTTCCAGCAAAGCATACTTTTTTAACGTCCGGGAATTTTCCGGCCCCCCCTCTTCCTTGAGCAGCTGTTCCTTTACTTCTCTGATATAATCTTCATGCCGTTCCTGCAGCTTAAGGTTAACCTTTTTTTCAAGGGATTCCTTGAGCAGGCGGCGGGCCATTATTTCAGCTGCCTGTTCCTCCAATGCATCTAAAACAGCCGGCACATTTTTAAACAGGGGAATTTGATCAAGCGTCGGATCCTCAAAAACAATTTTCTGTAAACCCAGTACCTTTTCTTCCAATCGCGGGGACTGTACTAATTTTAAGGCTTCAAATTTTGTAGCCCTTAAAATTAGTTTGTCCGCACCATAAATTGTAGACAGCAGCTCATAAAAGGCTTTAATTTTTTTCTGCAAGCCTTCCCTGCTGACCGCGGGAAAAACAGTAAGTAAATTGTTTGAATATTTTTGCATAACAGCAGCGAAAGATACAGCCCCCAGAAACTATAAAGAAGCTATATCCCCCGCTGACCTCCTTTCCAGGAGTATCCTTAGTCCTCTTCAGCCTTTTCCACAATAACGTTTACCGAGGTAGCTACTTCCGGATGCAGCTTAATCTGCACCGTATAGTCCCCCAGGGATTTGATATAATCATCAAGCTCAATTTTTTTCTTGTCCACTTTAATCCCCTGCGCGGCAAGTGCCTGGGCAATATCCGCAGATGTAACTGAGCCAAACAAACGCCCTTCCTCGCCTGCTTTTACCTTAATAGTAACTTGTTTCCCTTCAATTTTTGCCACCATTTTTTCAGCGGCCTGAATTGCCTGGGCAGTTTTTCTGGCTTTGGCTTCAGCCTGCATCTTCAAATCTTTAAGACGGCCGGGCGTAGCCTGTTGGGCCAGGCCTTTAGGGATCAGATAGTTGCGTGCATAGCCCGCAGCAACATCCTTAATCTCTCCTTTTTCCCCGACATTGGGGATATCCTCCATAAAAATAACCTTCACTTTTTACCAGCCCCTTTCTCTAAACTGGACAAATACGCAGCCGGCGTCTTCCTCGTTAAAATTTCGCTGCGTCTTTTCGATCTCCTGCCTGCCTCCAGCAGGAATTAAATACCGTTAGCCGAGCCCTGCAGCCTTCCCGCAAGAACGCAACTTAACCTTTTCTGAACATCGCCGGATTTAAGCCTTTGCTTTTAAACCACCCCGGGGAACGCTCTGTAGGAAAAGTGTATCGTTCGCGCGGCTTGAAGGCGCGGGCAAGGCCTAGGACGAAGGGGGGCCTGACGACAGGAAGTCGGCAGCCGGGGGGCGACCATGGACGGGAGCTTCCCCCGGGCAGCCACCCGCAGACCGTAGCCGAGCCCTGCAGCCTTCCCGCAAGAACGCAACTTAACCTTTTCCGACAGAGCTTCCCCGCCTATTCAGAAGTATACGGCAGCAAAGCCATCTGCCTGGCCCGTTTGATGGCCACGGTCAATTGCCGCTGATGCCGGGCACAGTTCCCGGAAATACGTCGCGGCAGGATCTTTCCTCTTTCAGTAATAAAGCGACGCAACTTGTCAGCCTGTTTATAATCGATAGCATCTACCTTATCCACACAAAAAGCACATACTCTTCTTCTACCTCTGCGTCTTTCCCTGCGCATATTATTTACAGCTCCACTACACATCACCGGCTGTAACCTGCTGGAAACAGCCTTTGCCGGTAGGGGCTGGTTAAACCTCCCTTCCTCGTTCCCTATTAAGATTACTAATACCTAAAAAGGAACATCCTCATCTTTGATCTCCACACCGTCTTCAATAAAAGTGTCATCAAGATCGCTCCGGGCGCCCGATGCCTGTTCCCGGCGTCCGCCAAGGAAATGGACACTGCGGGCAACAACTTCAGCCGCTATCCGCCGGATACCATCCCGATCGTCATAGGAGCGGATCTGTAAACGGCCTTCTACAGCTACCTGCCTGCCCTTGGAAAGATTACGTGCACAGCTTTCGGCAAGTTTTCTCCAGGTTACGATCCTGATAAAATCAGCCTCTCTTTCCCCTTTCTGGTTAAGAAAAGGGCGGTTAACCGCCAGCGTAAAGTTGGCAACGGCAGTCCCTTCCCCGGGCGTGTACCGGAGTTCCGGATCTTGTGCCAAGTGCCCGATTAAATTTACACAATTCATTGTTTCACCCCATAATACTCATCTTTACCATAAAGAAAAAAAGAAGGCTAGACCGAATCCTGGCCTTCACTTTGTGCCCCTTCCGCGGTGCCCGTTTCTTTTTCAGCAGCGCTCTCCGCAGGTACAGTTTCTGTAGGGACATCTTCTGCCTGTACATTTTCTGCAGTTGTTTCTTCAACAGCTTCTTTACCTGCGGAAATATTTTCTGCGGCAGCAGATACACCGGCTTGTTCCTGTTTTTCTTCATCCAGACGAATCACGATATAGCGCAGATATCCTTCATTTACCTTAAAAAAGTGTTCCAGAACGGGGATTACTTCCTTACCGGCATGCACATGGGCAAGAATATAGGAACCTTCACGGTGTTCTTTAATTTCATAGGCCAACCTTCTTTTGCCTAATTTTTTAAGGGAAACTACTTCACCGTTTTCCCTTTCAATCACTTCTTTTACCCTGAAAACAGCTTCTTCCAGGGCATCCCCTTCCCGATCAGGTTGGACAATAAACATAATTTCATATAATGGCATTCTATTTCACCTCCCTCTGGTCTGCACGGCCCCCATCTTCCATGGGAGCAGGGATATATTGGGCAATACAAGCACAATTTTAACACATCACCTTATAAAATACAAAAATAAAGTGGCCGTAATTACACATTGATGTTAACTGGCGCTCGTTGTTTTTCAAACTGTACCCGTTTTTTTTCTTTCTTCTTCCACGTAAACAAGCAGGCTTCTGATAATCCCGGCAATGGGCACCCCTAAAATCATACCCAAAACCCCGGCCAGTTGCTGCCCGACCAGCATACTGAAAATTACCGTAATAGGCTTCAGCTTTACAGCCCTGCCTAAGAGCAGCGGTGATAAAATGATACCGTCTACAGCTTGCACAGCAATATAAATAATTATTGTTACCAAAGTGGAAGGTGTATTGCTGGAAAAACTTAAAATAACGGCCGGGATGGCCGCTACATAAGGACCGATGTAGAGCACAATATTTAAAATACCCGCGATAATGCCTAAAAGCAGCGCATAGGGCATCCCCAAAATAGAGAGTATGACCCCGGTCAGGATGCCCACCACCGAACAACGCACGATATTACCCTGTATATAGCCCCCCATATTGCGATCAATAATCTGTAAGATGTCCTTTGCATAGCGGGTATACACTGCGGGTACCAGCCTGAGGATGGCCTGGCGAACATTCCGAAAGTCATATAATAAATAGAAAACAATGAATAAAATAAAAAAGATATCCACTACACTAAAAACAAGGGATATACTATAGGACGCAAATTCCTCAAGGGCCGGTTGAAGTTTTGCAGGTAGCTGTAAAAGGGCGTTCATTAAATCCGGGCTCAGATCAATATTGGTGAGATAATTGGAGACTTCCTCCAAATAAAACTGAAATTGTCTGAGGTAAAAAGGGAAATCCCTGATTATTTCTTTGGTTTCCTTTTGCAAAGCAGGAACAATTAAACTG
>JBMNNQ010000014.1:0-24334 GCA_050942615.1 Dethiobacteria bacterium
ATAAGATCTTAAAATTGATGAACCGGGGCTATACCCGGGAGTACTACCTGGAACTGACGGCTAAAATCAAAAAGCTGGTCCCTGATAATGCCTTGACAACAGATATCATCGTCGGTTTCCCGGGGGAAGAAGAAAAGGATTTCGAAGAAACACTGGACATTGTTGAGAGGGTTAGATTTGACGCCGCCTTTACCTTTGTTTATTCCCCCCGCCAGGGCACCAGGGCTGTCAGCATGAAAAATCAGGTTGCACCGGCCTTGAAAAAGAAAAGAATTATGCATTTAAATGAAATCCAAAATAAAATCAGCCTGGAAAAAAACCAGGAACTGTTGGGAACAAAACAGATCGTCCTGGTGGAGGGCAGCAGCAAAACAGATCCAAACACCTATACCGCCCGCACCAGAACAAACAAGATCGTTCATTTTTCTTCGCCTAAAAAACTCCTGGGAAAACTAATTGCCGTAGAAATTGTGGAAGCCAAACCCTGGACCCTGCTGGGAAACTATACTTGAAACATTTCACCTGCCAGCCCTGCAAAACCCTTTTTCCAGCTACAAATAAGACTGCCTTAAAGCAGGAAAAAAGAGGGGCACCTGTTACCCGCCCGGCAGGTTTTGATACAGTGTTTTCCAGGCTGAAGGTTGACGAAACATAGGAATTATTATATATTAAAAGTAAATATTAACTAAAAGTAGTTGGGAGATAGAGGATGCAAACCATTGAAGAACTCCTGCGCGCAAAAAAAATTAAGGTAACCCCCCAAAGAATGGCGGTCTATGCTGTTTTAAAACAAACCAAAGAACATCCCAATGTGGAAACGATTTATAAAAAACTTAAACCCGACTACCCCGCTATCAGCCTGGCAACTGTCTATAAAACTGTTGATATCCTACAAAAAAACGGTTTGATCCAGGAACTGAATGTGGGGGATGGCAGCTTGCGTTTTGATGCTAATACCCGCCCTCATGCCCATGTGTACTGCAAAAGTTGTGGCAGGGTGGCTGATGTAGAAAATTTCTCCTTTGAACAGCTGCAGAACCAACAAATCAGGGAAAACATTGCAGCAGAAACAGGCTTCCATGTTTCTGCAGTTCAACTTTATTTTTATGGTTTATGCTCCCATTGCCGTCAAAAAGGCAGCCCTGCCGCTACTGCGCCTGATACCCAATAACATTCCTTTTACGCCAGAACAAAAAACCACTTGCGAATAAGAAAATTGAAAACCTGTTTTTGAGGTGATATTTTTTTATGAACAGGCTTACGCCTATGATGCAACAGTTTAAAAAAATAAAAAATGAACACCCCGATGCGATTCTTTTTTTCCGGGTCGGGGATTTTTATGAAATGTTTTTTGACGACGCCATCGTTGCCTCCCGGGAACTGGAAATTGCTTTGACCAGCAGGGATGGTAAAAAAGAAGGAGCCATCCCCTTGGCAGGTATTCCCTACCATGCCGCGCCCGGCTACCTGGCCCGGTTTTTGGAAAAAGGCTATAAAGTAGCTATTTGTGAACAAACTGAAGAGGCCGGTAAAGGCCGGGGTCTGGTGAAAAGGGAAGTTACGCGGGTGATTACCCCCGGAACCATTGTTGAAGAAGATTTTTTACAGAAGGAATACAATAATTACCTGGCCGCGATTGCCCAAGAAAACAATAATTTTGGCCTGGCCCTGGTTGATATCTCCACCGGTGAAATCCAGGCCTATGTTTATGAAGGTAATGAAAACAGCAAGCCCGCAGAACAAATCTTCGATCAGCTGGCACGGCTGAAGCCGGCTGAAATAATTTTGGAGGACACGCTACCCAAAAGTTTTCCAAACCTGTTCAATTTAAACAAACTGAAAAATTTTACCCCGGTTAACGAAAAAACCTTAAAATCAGGCGGCTTTGAAGAGGCATGGGCCATTTTGAAGGAACAACTCCCTACAGAACTCCTACAAAAATCAGGCTTGCAAAACTGCCGGCCGGCAACGTTTGCCGTAGCCCTGGCCCTAAAATATATCCTTAAAATGCAGCGCGGATCGCTGGCCCATATTCATGCTTTACAGCTGCATAAACCTGCTGAAGCGCTATTTCTGGATGCAATTACCGTCCGCAATTTGGAAATTTTTGAAGCCCTTTATACCGGTGAAAAGAAGGATTCCCTATGGGGCGTTTTAAACAGAACAAAAACGGCAATGGGGGCCAGGCTCCTTCGGAAGTGGCTGGAAAGACCCCTTTTGGAAGGGGAGGCGCTAGAACTGCGTTGGAACGCCGTAGAGGAGCTTAAGAATAAACAACTTTTAAAGGATGACTTAGCCGGCTTGCTCAGACAGTGTTATGACCTGGAAAGACTGAGTGGAAAAATTAATCTGGGTTATATCAACCCCCGGGACTTGCTGGCCCTTAAGAAAACCCTTCTTTTATTGCCACAGGTTAAACAAATTCTGCAGCAAACAGAAACTAAGCAATTTAAATATTTAAAGGCACAAATACCTATTTTGGCAGCACTTTCAGATAAACTTGAAAAAGCCATCAGCGATGAGGCGCCCCTGGCGCTGAAAGAAGGCGGTATTTTTAAGGAAGGTTGCTGCCCTGAAATAGATGAACTGCGGCAGGTTACCAAAAACAGTAAACTCTGGCTGCTGGAACTGGAAAAAAAAGAAAAGGAACGTTCCGGCATCCGGTCCCTGAAAATAGGTTTTAACAGGGTTTTTGGTTATTATTTAGAAATAAGTAAAGCTAACCTTGAGCTGGTGCCGGAAAATTATATCAGGAGGCAAACCCTTGTTAATTCCGAACGTTATATCACAGCAGAACTGAAAGAGAAAGAGGATCTGATCCTAAACGCAGCAGAAAAATTAAACCAGCTCGAATATGAACTTTTTGAAAAATTGCGCCTGCATGTGGCGCGGTATATAAAAGAACTACAGCAGGCCGGGCGGGTTCTTGCACAGATCGATTGCTTGTTTGCGCTTGCTGCTCTTGCTTCCACCCCGGGTTACAGCAAACCCCGGCTTTCCAGAACAGGGGAAATCAGGATTCAGGAAGGCCGCCATCCCGTTGTAGAGCGCCTGCAAGACACCGTTTTTGTCCCCAATGATATCTATTTGGACGAAAATAACGAAAGAATTTTAATGCTTACCGGGCCGAACATGGCCGGTAAAAGCACCTATTGCCGCAGCGTTGCCCTCATCCTTTTGATGGCCCAGATTGGCAGCTTTGTACCTGCTGCAAAGATGTGCTTTTCCCCGGTGGAACGCATTTTTGCACGCGTGGGGGCCAGTGATGATCTTAGCGGGGGAAGAAGCACCTTCATGGTCGAAATGGAAGAAACAGCAACAATTTTAAAAGAAGCCACCCCCCACAGCCTGGTGATTATGGATGAAATTGGCCGGGGTACCAGTACATACGACGGGATGAGCTTAGCACAGGCTATCCTGGAATACCTGCATCAAAAACCGGGGGTAAAAGTTCTTTTTTCCACTCATTACCACGAGCTGACAGCGCTGGAGGAAAAACTGCCGGCTTTAAAAAATTTTACTGTTTCCGTAAAAGAAAAAGGGGAAAAAATTATTTTCCTGCGAAAAATTGTTCCCGGCAGGGCAGACAAAAGCTATGGCATCAATGTGGCCCGGCTGGCCGGGCTGCCGGCTGAAGTGATTACCAAGGCATACCGGATTTTGCAAAATCTTGAAACAGCAACAGTAAAGCCGGCAACAGGGACAGCCGGCGTTGCCCGCCCTGCCAAAAACAATATTTTGCCGACGGAAAATGTACTGGAAAACAACCTGCCTGCTTTTTTTAAAAGCAGAGAAGGACAACTTTCCCTTTTACCGCATACAGACAAAAACAAAAGTAAAGCCCTGTTAAAAAAAGAAAGAGAAGTGATCGGGGAGATCAAAAAAATGAAGGTTGTAAATACTACCCCCCTGGAAGCCCTGAATATATTATTCAGGTTACAGGCACAGCTTGCCGGGGAAAACAGCCCCGGGGAAGGGGGGCAATAGGCAATGCTCATCCGTATCCTGGATTCCCGGACAGCAAACCAGATTGCTGCCGGCGAAGTAGTGGAAAACCCTGCTGCGCTGGTTAAGGAACTGCTGGAAAATTCCCTTGATGCCGGTGCAAAACAGATTAGGATTTTCTTGCACAAAGGGGGCCTTAAGGAGATTACTGTGATAGATGATGGTGCGGGAATACCCCCACAAGAGGTTCGCCGGGCCCTGGAAAGACATGCTACCAGCAAGATTACCTGCCCGGAAGATCTGCAAAACATTCAAACCCTGGGGTTCCGCGGCGAAGCTTTGCCCAGCATTGCCTCTGTATCGCGCCTGTCTATTACTACCCGCCACCGCGCTGAAGAAAGCGGTGTTTACGCTTTTTTTGAAGGCGGCCGGGAAAAGGCATTTAAAGAAACCGGTTTTGCCGCGGGCACCAGGGTTACAGTGCAGGATCTTTTTTATAATACGCCGGCAAGAGCCAAGTTTTTAAAGGGAACCGCCACGGAAACAGCCAGGGTTACCAGGACAGTACAACAGCTGGCCCTTTCCCGGCCTGATGTCTCCTTTACCCTTTACAGGGAGGGCAAACTGTTACTTGAAACTACCGGTGATGGCCGTTTGCTGAATGTAATTGTAAAAATATACGGCAGCACCCTCGGCCGTGAACTTGTTGCACTTAATTTTAACGCTGCAGATCTGACTTTAAACGGCTACATCAGCAATCCGACCTACAGCCGTCGCAGCAGAAACCTGCAGGCTTTTTTTGTTAACCGCAGGTTTGTGCAAAGCCCGCTCCTTAGAAAAGCCCTGGAGCGCAGTTATACCCGCATTGTTACCTCTAGAAGATACCCGGTCGCCTTTCTTTTCTTGGACCTGCCCCCGGAAAAAATTGACGTCAACGTTCACCCCGGCAAAACAGAAATTCGCTTTCAGGATGAAGCAGGGGTGCAGGGTTTTTTGGAACAGAGTTTCAACGAAGCTTTTTCTCCGGCTTACATTTTAGCGGGGCCTGCAGCCAAACCTGCCGGGCAGAAAACACCCCGGCATCAAACAGCGTTAACGGAACAACAGGAAAATATAAAGGAGCACAGCGCCTCTTTTAGGCCCAACCAGGTTTTCCCGGCCGGACCTGCCGTTCAGAACATTCCAGCCCCTGTAAACAGCAGCGATATTCTATTCAAAAATAAGTTCTTGGATGAAGCTGCCTTCGACGGGTTTATCTTGGGGCAGGTTTTTGCAACATATTTGGTTTTAGTCAAGGACGACGATCTTGTCTTTGTAGATCAGCATGCTGCCCATGAAAGAATTATCTGGGAAAAATTACAGCGGCAAGCAGAGGAAAAAAAACAACCCGTCCAGAAAATTTTACCTTTCACCCTGGAACTACCGTCGCCAGCCGCAGCAGAATTCCAGGAAAGGATGGCGCCCTTAAGAGATTTAGGATTAGAAATAGAACATTTTGGTCATAATACCTTTATAATCAGAGCTGTACCGCTTTTTATAAAAGATATTTTTTCTGCTGAAATGTTCAGGGATATTTTTGAGGATCTTTCCCTGCAGGAACTTGCTGCACATGAATTTTTAAAAGAAACCCGGCTGCAGCTTGCCTGTAAGGCAGCGATAAAGGCTAACCAGGTTTTAACAACAGCAGAGATGCGAACGCTGCTGGAACAGCTCAAAAAATGTGCCAACCCCTTTTTTTGCCCCCATGGCCGGCCCGTAATGTTCAAAATAACAAAAACAGAAATGGAAAAACAGTTCAAAAGACGGGGCTAGGGAGGGGGAAATAAAATGACTGAACAACAAAAACAGCAAACCCGGGAACGTTTAATACCCCTTCTAGCCGTTGTGGGGCCTACAGCAGTGGGTAAAACCAAAATTGCAATAGCCCTGGCCCAAAAATTAAACGGGGAAATAGTGTCCGCTGATTCTGTCCAGGTCTACCGCCACCTGAATATTGGCAGCGCCAAACCCACCATAGAGGAAAGACAGGGTATTCCCCATCACTTGCTTGATATTGTTGAACCTGACACAAACTTTACGGTCTACGATTACCAGCAGCGGGCCCAAAAGGTAATTCAGGATATTAACCGCCGAAATAAATTGCCGATTTTAACCGGGGGGACCGGCTTATACATTAAAGCAGTTTTGGACGATTATCATTTTAGCAGCGGCAAAACAAATGTTTTAATTAGAAAACGGTTGCAGGAAGAGCTTGCGCGGCAGGGTAAAGAACATTTTTACCGCCGGCTGCAGCAAATTGACCCGCCCACGGCAAAAAAAATACACCCCAACGATCTGCGCCGGATTCTAAGGGCACTTGAATTTTTTTATCTGACCGGGGAACCAATTTCCAGGCAACGGGAGCGCACAAAAAAGAAAAAAAAGCAGCGCTATCGCCTGACCTCGATCGGATTGACCATGCAAAGGAATATCCTTTATGAAACGATTAACAAAAGGGCTGAACAGATGCTTGCAGCAGGTTTGCTGGCTGAAGTAAAACAACTGTTAGCCAAGGGATATGCAAGCAGCTTGAAATCGCTCCAGTCCTTAGGTTACTACCACCTAATCCAGTATTTGGAAGGAAGATGGGACTGGGAAACCGCAATATCAACCTTTAAAAGGGATACCAGGCGCTATGCCAAAAGACAGCTCACATGGTTTCGCGCTGATCAAAGAGTTTGTTGGTATACCCTGGAACCACAGGCAGATTTTAATCCAATTTTGGATCAGATTTGTTCCAAAATAGAAGGATATTGATATTATTTACCGAATATAGTGTAAGAGAGAGAAAGGAAGGCGATCCCCGTGTCGAAAGGGATATTTAATCTTCAGGATAATTTTTTAAACCAGATTCGTAAAGAAAATATGCCCAGCACTATTTTCCTTGTAAATGGCTACCAGATAAAAGGCAGCATACGCAGTTTTGACAACTTTACTATACTGTTGGATGTAGATGGCAAACAGCAATTAGTCTATAAACATGCTGTTTCCACCATTGTTCCCTTCCGTAATGTTACCATGAACCTGGTGCCTGCGGGTGAAGAACAGGAAGCAACCTAAGACAGCGGCGAGCCAAACTAAGATCGACCAAACTAAGATCGAATAGAGAACCTGAAATTTAATTTGCCTGTAAACTTGTCCTGCGGTGATTGTGCTTGAAGGGGCCTGTTTTCTTTTTAATATATCCCTGCATTATATCCTGAATGTAGTGAAGGCACTTGGTTACAAGTGTCTTTTTGGTTTAGTTAACATCAACTTAACATCAACATGGTTCCCTGAACAGGTAGCAACTTTGATTTCCCGGGGGGTATTTTTCCATGGAATGGTGGCAATTAGCAGCACTGCATTCCAACGCTGCCCAAATTATTGCAGAAGCAGAAAAAAAAGTGTGCAAACAACACCAAAAAATTGCAGCAGTCAGTTTGTTTAACCAGGCCAAAGTTTTAACAGCCTTTCAGACGGCTAAAATCAGCGAAGAATGCTTCCATACCAGCGCAGGCTACGCTTACAACGATTTGGGGAGGGAAAAACTTGAAGAACTTTTCTCCCGTGTTTTTAAGGGTGAAGATGCCCTGGTCAGGCCACACTTTGTTTCTGGAACACATACCATTTACAGCTGTCTAAGGGGGTTGCTGCGTCCGGGGGAACGCCTGCTTTCAATTACAGGTTTACCTTACGATACCTTAACCCGTGCCATCAGGGGTAAAAAACAACAAACTAACGCTGCTGCAACCCGGGACTCCCTTCAGCTACGCCCAGATGAAGGCACACTTCAGGATTTTGGTATTTCCTTCAAAAGCATTGCCCTGGAGGACTTCCGGGATCCCCAAAATGAAAATGTCCTGCGTGCTGCGCTTCAAAAACCTACCAAAGTGATCTTTATCCAGCGTTCCAGGGGCTACGATCCCTTGCATCCATCGCTTACAGTTGCAGAAATTGGGGAACTGATTACAAAGGTCCGCTTTTTCAACCGCGATGCGATTGTTTTGGTCGACAACTGTTACGGCGAATTTGTTGAAAAAAAAGAACCCTTGGAGGCAGGGGCTGACCTGCTCGCGGGTTCGTTAATCAAAAACCCCGGGGGCGGGCTGGCGCCCACCGGCGGCTATGTCATCGGCAAAAAAAAGTATATTGAACAAATTGCCAATACTCTTTCTGCCCCGGGGCTGGCAAAGGCCTTGGGAGCCTTTACCCAAAAAAGGCTTTACTTTCAGGGTTTTTTTATGGCTCCCCACACAGTTGCAGAAGCCCTCAAGGGTGCAGTCACCACAGCTGCCGCCCTGGAAACATTAGGTTACCGGGTTGAACCCCGTTTTGATGCCCCCAGGGGTGACTTAGTGCAGCTGATATTCCTTAAAAGTAAGGAGGAACTGGAAAGGATATGCCGGGCCGTACAAGGTTTTTCCCCGGTTGATTCTTTTTTTACCCCGGTAGAGGGCAACACCCCCGGTTATACAGTACCGATCTATATGGCGGCCGGAACGTTCGTCCAGGGTTCCACCAGTGAATTCAGCGCCGATGCCCCTCTACGGGAACCTTTTACCGTCTACATTCAAGGCGGCCTGACTTACCAGCATATCCTCCTGGGCTTGGCCGCCATTCTAGAAACCTGCCTAGCAAAAAAGCCTGATTAAGCCCGTAACTTTGCCCAATAAACGCACATCTTTGGATAGGATTGGTGCAAAATCGGCGTTTTCGGGTTGCAGCCGAATGTAGCCCTGTTCCCGGTAAAACCGTTTTATTGTCGCTTCATCACCAAGCAGGGCAACAACAATTTCACCATTTTCAGCAACCGGTTGTTTTTTAACAACCGCCAAATCCCCGTCAAGGATGCCGGCATCCTTCATACTCGGTCCCTTAACCCGCAAAAGAAAAACAGTTTCGCCCTTCACAATTTCCTCCGGCAGGGCCATATAATTTTCAATGTTTTCTTCCGCCAGGACGGGTACACCGGCGGTTACCTGTCCCAACAGGGGCACCAGCCTGGTGTTTTTCCTTTGCTTTATTTCAAAGTTGGAAGCCGGATCCAGAATTTCAATCGCCCGGGGCTTGGCCGGATCCCTGTAGATATATCCTTTTTTCTCCAATGCCTTCAAATGGGCATGCACAGTTGAACTGGAACGCAACCCCAAAGCCTGACCAATTTCCCGTACAGACGGTGGATAGTTTTTTTCAGAAATTTGTTCAATAATAAAGTCCAATACCTCTTTTTGCCGCGGGGACAATTTTTCCAAAAGGCTCAACCCCCTTAGTTTCCGTTTTTTGTATTTCATAGGAATTATAACATAAAAGGGCTGCTTTAGGCAAACAATGGTTCGTAACTTCAGCCCGGTTGAATTACGGAAGGGAGGGGAGGTGGCTGCAGCACTTTAAGTTCCCCGGCAAGCAGCCCGGACTTTGAAATTTGGGACTTTGTATTTTATGCAGGCACAGAACGTCAAAAAGTATATTGCTTAAGTGTATTGTCAAATATCCAAGACTGGAAAAAAGAAAGGCTTTTGGGCGCTTAAGTTTTCAAATGAAACCTGTCCCGAAAGGCATTATTATTGTTCAAACTGGCCTGCATATTAATCAGCTTGTTAATGCTGTCCAGATAAGCCTTGACACTGGCCTCCACAATATCCGTACTCACCCCGCGGCCAATTATTATTTTATCCTCATGGGTTATCTTGATGGAAACCTCGCCTAAGGCATCCATACCGTGGGTTACAGCCCGCAAATTATAATTTTCCAGGCGGGTGTCGATGTTTGTGATCCTGTCAATCGCCTTGTAAGCGGCATCAATGGGGCCGGTGCCCCGGGAAACCTCCTCCAGCAGCTCGCCTCCTTTACGCAAACGCACCACGGCTGCCGGCACTGTTCCGGTCCCGCTCACAATCTGCAAATAGGTCAGTTCGTAGGTCGGCTCGGCAAAAGAAATATCGATCAGCAGCGCTTCCAGTTCTTCCGGGTATACTTCTTTCTTTTTGTCAGCAAGCCTTAGGAAGCTTTGGTAAAAGGTTTCAAAATCCTTTGCGCCCAACTGGTAGTTCATTGTTTCCAGCTGGTGGCGAACAGCATGACGCCCGGAACGGGCAGTAAGGTTCATCTGTGCAGCCTGCCCCCCGATTAAATCCGCATTGATTATTTCATAGGTCCTTTTATCCTTCAGCACCCCGTCCTGGTGAATACCCGAAGAATGAGCAAAGGCATTAATGCCGATGATCGCTTTGTTAACCGGAATGGGGATGCCCGTTAATTTACTGACCATCCGGCTGGTACGGTAAATTTCCTTAAGGTTAATCCCGGTTGTAAAAGGAAACTGATCCGGCCTGACAACCATCGCCAGGACTATTTCTTCCAAGGCGGCGTTGCCAGCTCTTTCACCGATTCCGTTAATGTTACATTCCACCTGCCTGGCTCCGTTTTGAACAGCAGCCAAACTGTTGTAGACAGCCAAACCCAAGTCGTTATGACAATGCACACTGAGCATTGCTTGGTGAATGTTGGGAACCTGCATCCGAATGGTTTTAATTAACCCTCCATATTCCTCCGGGGTTGCAAAGCCCACCGTATCGGGGATGTTGACCACGGTTGCACCGGCGTCAATAACAGCTTCGACCACCCGCAAAATATAGTCCTCCCGCGATCTGGTGGCATCCTCCAGGGAATATTCTACGTCTGCAGTCAAACTTTTGGCATAGCGCACCGCTTCGACCGCTTCTTGCAGGCAAATTTCAGGATCCTTGCGCAGTTTTTTGTCCATATGGAGATCGGAGGAGGCCAAAAAAATGTGGAGGCGGGGTTTGGCCGCATCTTTAACCGCTTCCCAGGCACAATCAATATCATCCTTAACAGTTCTGGCCAGGGCGGCAATCACCGGCCCTTCGACCGTTTTGGCTATCTGCTGCACAGCGCGAAAATCGCCGGGGGAGGATATGGGAAATCCGGCTTCAATCACATCAACACCCAGCCTGGCCAGCTGGCGGGCAATCTCCAGTTTTTCACGGGCATTCAGTTTAGCTCCCGGTGTTTGTTCTCCATCTCTTAAAGTACTATCAAAAATTATTACCCGGTTATCCATCATGAGCACCTCTCTTTAAACATTAAAAAACCTTTCGTCCACATACAGCTAGAGACGAAAGGTTAACCCTCCGCGGTACCACTCTATTTGACAGGCCTCAAAGTCCTGTCCACTTCCCAAGTGTCCCTTTTTTAACGGTAAGGCCCCGTCAAACCCTACTTCATCCCGGTACAGACCATTGGGCACAGCAGAACAAAATATAAAAACAAAATGTAAGCTGTTCTTGCTGTAAACCGGCCCGGGGAAATTTCAGGTTGCTCCTCACAGGGGAGTTTCAAAAAGTGGCAGTGGTTGCGCTCACAGCAAAAAGGCAACTCTCTGCGCACTGCCAAACTTTTCTACTGATCCTGTTCATCGGCTTTAAGTAACTTTCCAATTTGATTTATAGCTTATACTTATTCAGGCCCTTTGTCAATCCCCTTTTGTAAAAATCCCCAAGGAACAAGGGGTAAAGGGACATTATCTATGCAGAATCTATGCAGAGACCTTACAGGGATCTGCCCAAGCCGCGGCCGGCCGGAAGGAAACCAACAACAATGCAACCAGCCCAACCAACGGGAAACCCTTAAGCGGAGCCCCGGGGGCAATCGATCAGTAACGTCCGATAATATATATTATGTAAACCAAAAAAGGGGGAGTCCCAAAATACACTAAATGGGCCTGAATATATGATATAGTATCCATACAGTTAACAATTGCAGCCCACAATTGCAACTGCAGTTTACGTCCCGCTTGTTTTTTTGCAGGGTCTGCAGAGCCCCTATGAATTGGAGGGTAAAAATATGTTCGTTTATGTTTTTTCCATAGTGCTGATTGTTGCTTCCAATGTTTTATATAATATCTGCCAAAAATCAACCCCTGAAAATGCCAATCCTTTTTCTGCGTTGTTTGTTACATATTTAATGGCAACCTTGATAACCGCTCTTATTTTTTTCTTAAACAAAGCCACTCACAAAAACCTATTCCATTCCTTTAAAGACCTAAATTGGACGAGCATTGCCTTAGGCATTTCCATTGTGGGCTTGGAGTTTGGGTATCTGATGGCTTACCGGGCCGGTTGGAAAATAAGCTTAGGCTCTCTGGTAGCCAATATAGCCCTGGCCTTGGCGCTGATTCCGGTCGGGATACTGTTTTACAAGGAAGGCTTTGCTGTTTACAAAATAATCGGTGCCATTTTTTGTATCATCGGTTTAATATTAATCAGCAAATAACACCGGCTGCACTGAAAAACCTACATCTTTGCCGGTGGATCATATTCCACACCAAATTTTTCAATGGTCACCTTTTTGATCTGTTGGTCTGCCAAAGGTTTATCTGTTCTATCCCTTTCTGTTTCCACAATTTTGTCGGCAACTTCCATGCCCGCGGTTACAATGCCAAAAGTGGCATATTGACCGTCCAAGTGCGGTGCATCGGCCACGGTAATAAAAAACTGTGAACCGGCAGAATCAGGCAACTGTGAACGGGCCATGGAAATAACGCCTCTGTTGTGTGTTATTTCGTTTTTGTGGCCGTTCATGGCAAATTCCCCTTTAATGGCATAGCCGGGCCCGCCAATCCCTGTCCCCTCGGGACAGCCCCCCTGGATCATAAAACCGGGAATAACGCGGTGAAAGATCAGGCCCTCATAGAATCCATTTTCCGCCAGCTCGATAAAATTACGGACGGTATTGGGCGCATTGTCCGGATCCAGTTCCACTTTAATTAGGCCGCCGTTTTCCATTTCAATAGTCGCTACAGGTTTTTGCATAGCTATACAAACCATCCTTTCAGCCAAACTAGTGTTGTTATTACCCGGAAACAGGGAGTATTTCTGCTAAATCTGTTGAAAAGGCTATTTTTAGCAAGGGATCAAGGGGATTGCGCCTGTACAAGGCCAGCGTCCCGGCATGCATCTCTTCAGAACCGGCTGCAGTACAATCCTCCAACAGGATCACCTTGAAGTCATAGCAGATAGCGTCCATCATCGTTGAAAGGACGCAAAAATTGGTTGAAATGCCGGCCAAAGCACAAAGGGTTACCTCATTTTTAAACAAGATGCTTTCCAGCCCAGTCTTAAAAAAAGCTGAAAACCGGGGTTTCGGAAGCCATACATCGGTTTCCGGTTTATAGTCGAGCTGATCGGCAATTTCTGCCCCAGGGGTACCCGCCAGCGAATGCGGTTTCATCCGTCCACCAAAAATAAAATCATCCTCATGAAAGGCATCTGTAGAAAAAACCACCGGCCAACCCTGTTTTCTAAACAGTTTTATAGTATTATTAATGGCCGGTACAATCCCGAGCGCCGCATTGGTGATGGGAAACGGGTGTTCAGGATTAAGGTTGTCTTTCACCATGTCAATAATCAACAAGGCCGGTTTTTCTTTGGTTGGCTTTTTCATTATTATCAAGTCCTTTTTTTTAGAGGTTACCTTTTAAATCCAATTCCTCAGCAACAGCTTGCATGCCTTTGATGGTCTCAGCAATAACTGCAGTTAAATCCATGCCCAAAAGCTGCAGGCCGTCTTCAATCACTGCCCGGTTTACACCGGCGGCAAAGTTTTTCTGTTTAAACTTTTTTTTCACCGACTTAGCCTTCAGATCCAAAAGGCTCTTGCTGGGGCGCATCAGCGCCGTAGCTACAATCAGGCCTGTTAATTCATCAATCGTGTAGAGAACCTTTTCCATTTTCTCCACCGGTTCCACATCGGAACAAATTTTCCAGCCATGGCTTTGCACAGCCCTGATATAATCTTCCGGCCAGCCTGCCTCTACCAACAGTTCCCGTGTCTTGCTGCAATGTTCCTCCGGGTATTTTTCATAGTCCAGATCGTGGATTAACCCCACTATACGCCACTTTTCCGGGTCCTCTTCACCAAATTTTTCTGCAAAATGGGCCATCACTGCTTCTACAGCCAAAGCATGTTTAAGCAAAGCATCGCTTTGATTGTATTTATTCAGCAGTGCCCAAGCTTCTTCCCTGGTAGGTTTTTTTGTGCCCACCCAAATTCATCCTTTCCTTATAATAAACAAGATCACAAACAACGAACTTTAAACAACGGTAAACAGCAGTCTAAATATTATTACCTTTCTTCAGCATTATTACCAGAGGTTCCCCTAAAAACCTGAAAACTTGTTTGACATTATTCTCCTTACTTTCTGTAAATAGGCCCCATTTCCCTGCTTTTAATTACATTTAGATCGTTTCATCTCAGATCGTTCCCTCGTCCTTTAATTCCCGTATAGCGTGTTTTACAGCCAATTTCACAACTAAATATAGAATTAAAGACGGCAAAACAATGTACAGTGGTATTAAAATCAAAACATTTACTATTGTGGGAGCCCCCCTTCTGATAGCCTGGTTAACTTATTAAATACCCGGCAATGAACCTGTACTCGTTGCTGCCTTTATGTTTTTCAGGGGTAAACCCGGCAGGAACGCTGCAGATCCAGGAAAAAAAGTTCGCCGCCGACCACTTTTTCACCGGTTAAATTTTCCCAGGCCCGGGCATAGGCGTAAATTTGGGGGGTATATTGGGTTAACAGGCGGCGCAGGGCAGTTTCGTCCGCAACCCGGTCAGTCTTATAATCCACGATAACCCACCCCTCCGCATCCCGGTAAACCAGGTCGATCACACCGTTTACCAGGGCCGGCAGGCGGCCTGCTACTTCCTTGCTGAACAGGGCATACAGGGGATGATTTTCATCAACATAAAGTGAAAAAGGTACCTCCGTATGCTTGTTTTCCCCGGCTGCCTGGATTTTCTGCCAGAGGGCAGTACCCTTAAAACGTTCCAGTGCCTGCATAACGGTGGAAAGAAGTTTTGCAGGTAGGTTGAAGGCTTCCAGTTCTGCAAGGAGAAACCCTTCCAGATCTGCCCTGTCTTTTACCAGTGCTTCCAAAGCGCGGTGCATCAGGCTGCCCCATTCTGCACCGCCGGCCACAACAGACACCGCCCCGGGCTTTTCAGCGGGCAGTGCCTGTTGTTTTTCCGCAGACGCCGCCTCCCATCTTCCAGCAGGCATGGGGGCTACGGAGGCAGCAGCTTCCTCTGGTCCCCCGCCAAAAATTAGCCCTGTTTTTTCCGGGCCGCCTTCCTCCCAGCCGCTTTCATCCCCTCCCCAGGCCTCCCCCGCCGCCCGGCTTACTTTAAACCGAACTTCTGAGGGCTGTACCCTCTGCCAGCCCCGGCGTGAGGCCGCTGCAATCCGTTGGGGCAGTTGTTCCCGGAAGGCTAAGAGTTCCTCCCAGGCGGTTGCAGTTTCACCAGGTTCCCCGCCTTCCCCGGATTCCCTTCCTTCCCCTGTCCGCAATGTTGCTGCAGGAGGGTGTGTTGCCGCTGTTTCTGCAGTATCTTTTATCTCTATTGTTTCTATATGATCCACCGCGGGGCTTTCCAACAGCTCCCGCCAGGGGTTTTTTCTATTGTCTCTACCGCCGGTGGAGATAATGAGCAGGTTGCGGGCCCGGGTGGCAGCCACATAAAGCAGCCTGATTTTCTCCGCCTCCAAGTATTTTTGTTCTTCCGCAACATAAGCCTCCCAACCGGGGGGCTGGGCAATTTTTATACTTTGGTAGCCCTTTTTCTGTGTAAAGGCAAAATAGCCGACCGGTTTTTCACCGGTCCTGACGATATGGCTGTCAATGCGATCCGGACTGACTTCCACCCTTTTACAGGGGTGGGCAAGGATGACTACCGGGGCCTCCAGCCCTTTGGCTTTATGCAGGTTCATCAAGCGGACACAGTCCCCGCGGGAGGCATCCAATTCCAGCTCTTCTTCCACATTGGTGTGCAACAGGCTTTCCACCTGCGCAACCATCTGCTGGAAAGAATCCCCGCAGGCTTCCTCCCCCTGGCGGGTATATTCCAGCACCTGGTAAAGGTAGCTGCAGCTTCTCTCCCCCAAGGGCTGGGCCAGTGTAAAGGGAACCAGGCCCAAATCTTCAATAATCCTGGCCAGCACCACGGCCGGGGGATCGCTTTCTTTCCACCGCAGGTAGAGGACCAGGCGGCTGAAGGCATCGCCCAAAAATTCCTTTAAATCGGATTCTGCAGCTGCCGGCAGCGGGGCCCAGGGGCTAAAAATGCCGCCGCCCATTTTAAAGCGGTACAGCATTTCATCGCTGATGCCAAAAAAAAGTCCTTTCAGTACTGCTATTAGCAGCACGCGGTTGTCCGGGTCATCCAAGTACTGGAGCAGTTTCAGCAGTTCATGCAACTCCGGGCTTTCCGCCAGCGAACTGCCCCCGGTCATGGTTACCGGTATCCTTTGTTCTTCCAGGGCGCGGGCGTAGGTTTCCATCAGATCCTTATAACTGAGAATGACTAAAAAATCCCCGGGGCAGGGGGTTGCAGTCAACCCGGCCCGCTTTTCCTCCTGCGAACGGGCCAAACTGAGCCGGCCTTGCAGGGCTTGACCTATAAAAGAGGCCACCTGGCGGGCATCCTGCCGGACGATCTCCTCTTTCCTGGTGTATCCGGCGTCCACCGGCAATATTTTAACGCCGCAAGCGGTGCCCTCCCCCTCCTTGCGCCAGGCATCAACAGGGCTGAAAAGAGCCTGGTAACGGTTTTCCTGGGGGGCCAACAGCTGCCCGAAGACCCTGTTGTTGAAATCTTCCAGGGGCTGCAGGCAGCGGAAATTTGTGGTCAGCGCTAGAACCTTTCCCCCGCCGGCTGCAATAAGCTTTTTCACTAAGTTATAGGTAGCAATATCGGCACGCCGGAAACGGTAGATGGACTGCTTGGGATCACCGACGACAAAAAGGGAGCCGGGTTTGGGGGAAAGTTTCTGCCAGTTTTTTTGGTGCAGATCATCCCCTGTCAAGCAGAACATTACTTCGGACTGCAGGGGATCGGTATCCTGAAATTCATCCACCAGCAAACAGCGATATTTGAGCTGAAAATATTCCCTAATGGCAGGGGATTCCCGCAGCAGCTGTGCAGCCTTAAAAAGCAGATCGTTAAAACCCAAAACCGAATGCCGATCTTTAAAGCCGGCCAGAAATTCCCTGCCCGGCAGTAAAAAGCTGACGATCTGGTAGTAGCAATGTTCCCGCCATGCCTGCAGCAGGGGCGCTGCCTGGGACTCCCTGAAATCTGCAAACTCTTCCCGGGCATTTTTAGCTTCTTCTTTATCCGTCCATAACTTTTGCACAATCTGCGGGGCCCCGGTAAAAAGGGAAAGCACCCGGGCGGCATAGACCGGGTTCCCCTGATCAAACTTGTCCAGCATGCGCCGCGCGCCCCTGATTTTTTTCTGCAGGGCGTCATAGCGATCCTCATGCGGCGGGTCCGGGATAAAGGGGGACACTTTTTGCAGCAGGGCCTTTAAATATTGCAGGGCGGCAGAAAAGTCCGGCACGGGACTGCCGGCCAAAGGAACGCCCACGTCGGGATAACCGTTGAAGATCTGAAAAAATCCTTTCAGGTCCTCCGGGGAAACACCAATTTTTTCTACACAGGACAACAGTTCCGGCCGGTTTAATTTAACCCAGAGCAGATATTCCTGCCAGGCGCGATCGATAAAAACAGCCTCCTGCAGCTCATCCAATTCTTCAAAGCCGGGATCAATACCCGCCTCCACCGGCCTTTCACGCAACAGCCGCGCACAAAAGGCGTGGATGGTCCCCAAAAAACAGCGATCTAAGTTCAGCAAAGCCTCACCCAGCTTCTGCTTAAGCTGGGGGTTGGCTGCCGCCCGAAATTTTTTTTCCAGCCCGTCCTGAAACTTTTCCCGCAGTTCAGCAGCAGCCTTGCGGGTAAAGGTAATCGCCGCCATCTCTTCCACCCTGCACCGGCCGCGCACAATGAGGTTCACCATCCTTTTAATCAGGCTGGTGGTCTTGCCCGAACCGGCCCCGGCCTCTACCAGGATGTTAACTTCCAACGCCTCGGCTATTTTTCTACGTGCTTCTTCATCTTTTAATTGCATGGCTTTTCCTTTCTACGGCAGCAGTTAAGCCCGCCCGTTATTTTATCTGCCGGAGCAGGTAAAATTTTGCCAACGCCCCGGCCTCTGCTTTGCTTATTTTTTCCCCCACCGCCGGGCCAAAGGTGCCCATTTCACAAATAACCTTATAATCACAAAAAGTACAGTCTTCATCAGGCTTGATAGTCATGACAAAGGTGCCGCTGTCCAAAAGATCGCTTAAGGAATCCAAAATTTTTAGGGCCCTTGCCCGGGTCTCCTGGTAAGGACGCATAACACGCTGTCCCTCACCCTTAATTGTCGGGAAAAGGTAGCCGCAATTTAAAATCGCAGGTTCACTGCAGATACCTTTACGCTTACAGATATTTTCCCAGGCCAACCCATAAAGGGCATGCTGCAGCTGCCGGCCTCCCCAAAACATGCTGCCGGGTTCAAAGGCATAGGTGCCGCCTGTTTTGTAATCCCAGATCTGGTAGGCGTCTTCGGCAGGCAGACGGTCCACCCGATCGATCTTGCCCCGCAGCAAAAAATGGCGGCCGGAGGGGAGATCAATCCTTACCGGCGGGATTTTCCCCGGAATTTCTTTGTTTTCCATCCCTTCCAGGCCAAAGGTCAGCTCCAGGTAAACAGGGGTGCTCAATGCTGCATTTTCCTCTTCAACCCGCAGGAACAACCGGCACGAATCCATTATTTCCCGGGATTCATAGTCATAGACAGCCTCATAGGGCGGGGGCTGTTCTTTTCTTTGCTGTTCTAACTTTTGGCCGGCAATAGATTCCAAAAGCTGCAGATGTTTATTGTAGGCGGGCTTTTCCTTTTGTGCCAGCAGCCGGCGGTAAAAATCTTCAAAAATACGGTGTAAAAGATCGCCCCTGGTAAGCGCATCCAGCCATTTTTCAGGATCGCAGGCCGTTTCCACAGGGGGGGCAATGCGCAACACATATTTAAGAAAATAGCCATAAGGGCACTTGCTGAGCTGTTCCAAACGGCTGGCCGAAAACAGCCTGCCATCCTCCCATAATGGCTTTGGGGGGAAAACGCCCCCATCGTAGGGGGTGAAGGAAGGGCTGCTCCTCTGCCGGCGGGAATGAAGCCCCTGCTTTAAGCCGGGGTAGAGCGCCGGCACCATTGCCGGCAACTTTTTCGCTGCTGCTTTTTGTCCGGCAAAGCGTCCCAGCCACCACTCTGCATCGCTGAATGGGGCACTGCCCGGCGGGGGAATAAAGCCCTCCCGGGGCCCCAACTTTTGCAGCAAGCGGCTGTAGTCAGCAGCAGTTTCACCGCCAATCAGGCGGTACACCTGTAAAAGCAGGGGTGAAGGCGCTTCCTCACGGTTTTCTACTGTATGGTATGCCGGAAAACTTAAAGTCAGTTGCTTTGTCCTGTCTGTCCCCTGGGCCGCCAACAGCTGCACCATTGCGTACATATTTTCCACCGGCTGGAAACGGTACTTGTACAAGCCGCCGCCCAACTCTTCCCTTTCCAGATCCAACAGGATCGGATCTTCAGTAACCTGGCCGGGAAATTTCCTTGCCGCCAGCCCGACGATGAAGACCCTGCGGCGAGAGGTCCAAAGGCCCTGCCGGTAGCTGTCTAAATGCAGGCTGCCCGCCTCCGGCAGTGAACGGCCCACCCGTAGGGAGGAAACAAGGCTTTCCAGCCAGCAGACTGCTTCCCCTAAAGGTGTTTTTTCCAGCGGGGAGCCGGCAACCAACTTCAGGTTTTCCCGGATGGTTTTATAGGCCCTGACATCTGCCTCCCCGGCCCTGCTGCTTCTTTTTTCAAAGATTTTCAACAGCCCGGCAGCCAGCTCCCCCGGGCTTACCAGGCCGCTGTCATCCGCTGCCGGGACAGCGTCTAAAAGTTCTATCAACAGATTTTTAAGTCCCTTTGCCACTGCCGGCAGGGTTTCCAACACGGATTGTGCAGCAACCCATTTCTGGTAGCGCTCCCGGCCGCGCACAATATTGGTGGAACGCAGTTCCCGGGCTAAAAGATATGACGGTGGTTCCCGGTCGGGATCCACCTGAAAGGCGTTGTTCCGGAACAGGCGGCATAAAACGGTCATGTCAAAATCGGTTTTGAGCCAGGTCAACAAAGCAAAAATTAGCTTCCCGGGTCGAAAATTACAGGCGGCAACCCCCTCCCCAAAGGTGACAGGCAGGCCAAAACGCCGGGCTTCCGCAAAAAACAGCCGGGCATAAGGCTCGCGGGAGGTATAGTAAACGACGACGTCTTCCAGCCGGCTCCCTTCCTGCAAAATCTGCCGGAGCACTGCCCGCACCTCTGCAGTTTCCCCCTGGGCATGGCTAAAGGTAACTGCCGGTAAACTTTCATTTCGCAAAGGGTTTAAACTACGGTTGTAAACATCCCCCAGGGAAAAACCGGTCCCGCCGGCAGGCCTGTCCACAGGGCTGTGCTCAAAAAAATGGTTTTCCGGGGTCTTCAGGCCGCGCACTTCATGCAGAGGCAGGGAGGCCCAGACCTGTTTTTCCAACATTTTAGCCAAAAGCCTTTCCTCCAGGGGGGTGACCTGCAAATTGACAGGCAGCAGAAACAGGGCCCCGGGGTAAAAAGATTCCGTACAGGTTTGCAGGGCCCTTTGCAGCAGCCCGGCCCGATCCACCAACCCTTCCCCGGCAAGCCTTTCCTGATAGGCCCTGTAGATGCATTTAATATCCCGGCCCTTGGCGGGATGGATAAATTTAGTGGCAGGTATGGCCTCCGGCTGGAAACCGGCTTCCTGCAGCTCCTGGAGGGCCCTCCAGATTGCAGCGGCGGTGCCCGGGTTGACCTGCAAAGCATCAAAATAGGTGAGGGTTTGATCTTTTAAAAGCCCGGACACAATTTCCTGGACAATCCGCACCGCCAAAACACCGGGAAGCAGCTGCAGGCCCTCCCGGTGCAGCCCCGGTGCCATTTTTTCCAAAGCCATACCGGCTATGGTATAGGTATGCAGGTTTACAGTTCCATAACCGGCCAGGCTGAAGCTGCGCAGCAATGCATTGCCGGCTGCCAGCGAAGGCATCACCAAAACTTTTTCCTGCAGGGGATTGTCCCTGCATATTTTATCAAGACGATCCCAAAGCAGTTCCAAGGCAAATTTCCCCTTTCCTTTATACAGCTATACAGCAGGCAGTGACGTCTGTTTCTATGATCTTCCACAAATAATTGGCTAAATCCTATCGCACCGGGGGCAGAATATTTCCCCTTTTTTGCACATAAGAATTTAGTAAACATGTGCACAACGCCTGCAGGCCAAAGCAGAACCCCTGCCCGTGGACACCAAAAACAGAGCAGCCCGGGCGTTGAAAGGAGGTAAACAGAAGTAAATTGAAAAGAAAATACAGGGTTTATTTTCTGCCCCGTAAAAAAATTAAAAACGGGGTAATTTCGCTAGTTCTAATCTGTTTTTTAGTTCTTTTTCTGGCAGGATCCCGAAATTATATGCCGGCAATTCAAGCCACAGCCACCAAGGGCGCAGCTGTAGTTATTGACCCCGGCCACGGCGGGATTGACGGCGGGGTCTGCCGTGGCGATGATCTTTTAGAAAAAGATATTAACTTGGCCATTGCCAAACAGCTCAGCAGTTTGCTCCGCAAAAAAGGGTATGCTGTGCAGATGACCCGGGAAACAGATAAAGATGTCAGCGATCTCCTTCCCAATGGCGCAGATACCCGTCACCGCCGGGATGTGCATGGCCGCGCCAAATTTATCAATGAAAGTAACGGGGACCTGTTTGTAAGCATTCATGTAAATTCCTGTGAAGATCCCTATACGCGGGGCGCAATAACCTTTTTTACGGAAAACGATCCTCAAAGCAAAGCCTTGGCAGAATCAATTCAAAACCGTTTAAATACAGTAACCAAGGCAAAACCCCAGGCAGGGGAATATTTTCATGAAAGTACACGTACAGGGGATTTTTATCTGCTACTCCATACCGACATTCCGGGGGCCATTGTAGAGGTGGGCTTTATAACCAGCCCCAATGATAAAAAATTATTGGCAACAAATAGTTACCGTAAAAAAGTAGCAGAGGCAATTTGTGCCGGCATTGAAAGCTATACGGCAGGCCTGCCATAGAACAACAAACCTTCCCAAATTAACATTCCTGACCGGATCAACATTTACCTTTTTTTGTTTTTAGGAAACGATTATTCTCTTGGCCCCGGACAGTTTTGAACACCAGTCATCCTCTTTTAAGCTATAACTGACCACACCCCGCCTGCTAGAGGCGTTAATAAATTTTTGTTCTCCTTCATAAATCCCGACATGTGTCGGGATTTCTATTTTGCCTTCATGAAAGAAAAGCAGATCCCCCCGGCACATTTCATCCCTGTCCACGCGCAGCCCGTCAGACCGGTACTGTAAATCAGCGTCCCGGTGCAGGTTATAGCCATACAGGGCAAAGAGGGTATACACAAAACCGGAGCAGTCAAACCCCTGCGGAGTAAGCCCTCCCCATAAATAGGGAACGCCCCTGCAGGTGTTTGCCCTTTGCAGCACTTTTTCAACGGTGTCCCTGCCCTGAACAGCAGTTTTTTCTGCAAACAGATCCTGCCCGCTTATCCAGCCCCGCCTTCCCCCCGGCAGCCACACTGCAAACCAGTCCCCTGTTTTTTCACCCACCCAGGGTCGGGCATTCAAAGGCAGTTCCAAAAACGTCTTCCCGCTTTCCCGGGGAAAATTTTTAAGTGCAGCCCTGTGTCTGGCAACAACCATTTTTTTAAAACCCCCTGCCGGCAGCTCCCCGGCATAAACGTTTTCCCCTTCAACCCACCCGGTATAGTTCTTCTGAATAGGGATCTGTATTTTAAACCAGCCTTCCCTTTTTTCCAAAATTGTAACTGCCGTCGCAAAAACGGCCTGGGTTACCATTTCTGCTGCTGCCGCTGCAAAACGATAGATGTTGGCCAAGGGTACCCTGATAATTCCCTGCATACCGCTGCCCCCTCACTATTTTTATAAACCTGAATATATTAATATGCAGGCCTCAGAAGATTAAAACATGAAAATTAAAGAGAGGTGAAGTACTTGCTGCCTACCATTACAAATATTAAGAAAAACTTATTTGTAACCGGCATCCCGCCGGATCGATGCTATTCCCAAATTGTGATTGAAAGCACCAAGCCGCTCAGCCATACCAGCCAGCAGCTCCCCCACAGCTATACCCTTACAATCCCGCGGGTAAACTTGAATATGCCTGCAGATACAATTCAGGTTTATGACGGGCTTCTGGAAAACATTAACCTGAAAGAAAAAGACAACAAGGTTACCGTTACCATTTTCTTCGCCCACCCCACAATAATAGATCGCCTTTCTGTCGCCAATCCGCCCTACCAGCTGATCATTAATTTCAATAGATACTTTTTGGAACAACTTTTCTGGAATAAGCTGGTGATCATTGATCCCGGCCATGGGGGTGACGACAAGGGGTTGCGGGGACCTGTCGGCCTCTGGGAAAAAGAAGCCGTCCTATCCATCGCCTACCAGCTGCGCAAAATATTGGAGTTGTCCGGGGCAAAGGTTTGGTTAACCCGCCAGGGGGATGAAAACATCCCCGCAGAAATGAAAATAAAAAATTTACAGCAGCAAAAGGCGCAGCTCTACATCGGTCTGCATCTCAGAAAAGGTTCCGGCAGCCAGGATGGCGGTTTTGCACTAGCTTTCCCGCCCCAGGAAAAACAAATTGAAAAGCTGGCTGCAGACATCGGTTTGGAGTTGGCCAAAAAACTGAACCTGCAAAATAAGGGCATGCATACAGACGAGGGGCTCTCTGCACTGGGGCTGCCTGCCGTCGTAGCAGAAACAGCAACCATTACCAATGCTGTAGAAGAAGGGCTGTTAAGAAATTCCCACTTTCAGTGGCGAACCGCGCAGGCGATCTATAATGCCATGATAAAATATTTTTATGCCAAAACCCAATCTTGATTCAGTAAGGAGTATACACAATGAAACACGCTTATGCCGTTTACCCCCTTTATACCCGCATCCTGACCCCCCGGGATGACCTGCTTGATGTCATTGCTAAATATACCAGGGATGTTGTAGAGCCCGGAGATGTGATCACCATCGCCGAAACCGTGGTCGCCATCACCCAGGGCCGGGCGATCCCCCCGGACGAAATCAGGGTCTCTTTGATGGCCCGTTTCCTTTCCCTATTTCCACAAAAAGATGGCAGCTTGGCAACGCCGGAGGCAATGCAGGTAGCGATCGAAGAAGCTGGCCCCGTTAAAATTCTTTTGGGGGCCGGCGCAGCTCTGCTGGGCAAAATTGTGGGTATTAAGGGGCTTTTTTACCATGTTGCAGGCAGGGACTTGGCACGCATTGATGACATAGCCCGGACAATGTGGCCTTTTGAAAATTACGTTATTT
>JBMNNQ010000096.1:0-4709 GCA_050942615.1 Dethiobacteria bacterium
ATCCGGCCCAACCGCCCGTTTCCGGCAGGTAAAGGTTGTTTTCCAGGTAGCGGAGAACATCCCGGGCCGCACCGGCAAAAAATTCATCACCTGTAAACTTGTAAGTGGTAAGCAACAGCTGCAGCAGGCGGGCATTATCCTCCAGCATTTTTTCAAAGTGGGGCACGCTCCAGTCACGCGTGGTGCTATAACGGAAAAAACCGCCTTCTACGGCATCATAAACCCCCCCGTTAAACATCGCGCGCAGAGTATGGGTAAAGATATTTTCCCATTGCGGATCCTTTTCCTGGTAAAGGCAGGCGATCTGGGCCAGTTCCAGGGCCTCAAACATGGGGAATTTTGGAAAACTGCCAAAACCGCCGTAGCGTGCATCGTAGCTTTCCAGAATCTGATCGGCCGTAAAACCGATTAGATCGGCAAATGTTTCCGTTTCCTTCCCGACGGCCCTTTTTTTTGTTTCCATTTCAGGCAGGGGGCCGCCCTGGGTAGCGAACTCAACGTCACCTTTGGCTAACAGCTCTTCATCTGCATCATCCGGAACAGCAAAATCCGGTTCAGCAAAGCCTTGCCGGTATGAGCGCAAGGTGCCCCGGATCATCTCCAGCATTTCCTGCGGGGGGATATAAGTCCCCCCGCCGATCACATCGCCTGCCGGGGTTAGAAAAGCGGTCGTCGGCCATCCCCCTAAGTTATAGCGGGCATTGATATCCGGCCGCTGGTCTGTATCCACCCGGACAGGCACAAAATTTTTGTTGATTTCGCCAATTACCTGCTGATCGCTGTAGGTCCGATCGTCCATAATATGGCACCAATGGCACCAGGCTCCGGCAATACTCAGCAAAATAGGCTTATTTTCTTTTTGCGCTTTTGCAAAAGCCTCCTCCCCCCAGGAATACCATTTTAGCGAAGTCAGCGTTTGCGAGATATTATTACCATCTGCAGTGTTCTTACTTTTATCCTTAGTTTCAAAAGTCATTGCCCAAAACACCTCACATTTTATTTTATTTTTTCCTCAGTGTTTTGTTTTTATGTAAGAACACAGCCCTTCCAACCTGCATTTTACAAAGTTTATTAATCGCCCCCCGGGGTTTTTTTGCCGGCCTTTGGCTTGGGCCGTCGGCGCCCGCCTTTTTTTATATTTTTTGAACAGCTTTACCCCCTAGCTAGGATGAAACCTGGTCAACCTGCTCTTTTTTGCGCAAATTCTTTTTTTTACGGGTTTGGAAAAATTCCACCGCTTTCCAGCCTAAAAAAGCCAATAGCAGCAGCGGCACCAACAGCGGCAGCGAACCGACGGCTACCACCAGGCAGGTGGAAAAACCCTTTAAAAGGCGGTTGGTATTCAAAGACAAAAGACGGCCGATCCTTTCCCCGTAAGAACCAAACCCACCGGTAACACCCGCAAACCGGGGATCCTTTTCCTCCAACCTGATTTCCAGGGAAGAATAGGAGACACATTCCTGCAGGTGTTTAAATTCAGCCGTCATCCCCTCCAAGTCTCCCCTAATTCTGCCCAGTTCTTTTTCAATCTGCAGGATTTCTTCCACATTTTTAGCCCTCTGCAACAGGTCGCGCATTCTCTCTTCCTGGACAGCAAGGTTTTTTAAACGGGCTTCGAGATCGATGTAGTGCATAGTCACGTCATCGGTGTACACATGCGGATTTTTAACTGTGCCAAATTCGTCCAGTGAATCCCAAAAAAGATCAAATTTATTGGCGGGCACCCGCACAGACAGCTGCCCGGCTTGACGTCCATCCCGCAGATCATAAAATTCCAAAGAAACCAAATAACCGCCGCTATCTTTAACCCTGTCCTGAATTTTGCGGGCTGCAGCCTCTAAATCCTCAATTTCCAGCGTCAGCCGGGCCTGTAGAATAACGTAGCGCTTTTCTTCTGTTCCCGTCGATCCAGTTTCTCCTGCTGCCAGATGGCCGGTGAAAGACGGCTCGGCCGGCGCTTCAGAACTGCCGGCGCAGTCATATTCTTCAACCGCAGCCGGATTGGCACCCGGCTGTCCCAGGGCATCCTTGGAAGAAGCACTGCACCCCACACCGCTGATCAAAACAATTAAGCACAAGATACCGGCCCACCAGCACATGATTTTTCTTTTAAGTCTTGTCTTATTTATTTCCCCCGGCATTCTAATCCCCCCTCACCCCTAGAACGTATGGGCTCCCTAAAAAGTTCCCCCGTGAAAAAGAAAAAACAGGATCAGCCGGTAGAAAAGCCTATGACAACCCCCGCCAACGCAACAATAACCTGTTTCAAAAATATAATAAATTGCCGAAACTGCCCGTGAAAACCCCACCCCAACGGTTCCGCCCTGCCGGCCCTTCTGCAGACCGTGTAAATACCTGTGGGCCTGGCATCTGTAAAAAGCAATGCCCCCATTTTTATGGGGGCACCTTACAAGTAACATTGATGCCTCAGGCATTTAAATACAAGTTAAGCACCGGCAGGAAGAGCTGGTTCGGGAGATAACATTGATACCGGCGGCGACACCTTCGGCGTTGAGACGCCCTCCCCCTTTCCCCCCCGGCGGTTAACAACAGGCCGGCTCAATAACTGTCTTTGATCGCACTGATTACAGCAGGATCCATCAATGTAGAGGTATCACCTAAAACCTTGCCTTCAGCAATATCACGCAGCAGCCGCCGCATAATTTTCCCGCTGCGGGTTTTCGGCAGTTCGGAGATAAAGATGATATCTTCGGGCCGTGCCAAGGCACCGATCTTATTGACCACCAGCTGTTTTAATTCTGTGACAAGTTCGTCCGAACCTTGCGCCCCTATTCTGAGCGTCACAAAGGAGCACACCGCCTGGCCCTTAAGATCATGCTTTTTACCAATCACGGCGGCCTCCGCCACCTCCCCGTGTTCCAAAAGCGCACTTTCAATTTCGGCCGTCCCAATACGGTGGCCGGAAACGTTAATCACATCGTCCAGCCTGCCTGTAACCCAAATCAGGCCGTCTTCGTCAACCATGGCGCCATCACCGCTAAGGTATACACCTTCAAATTGCTGCCAATAAGTTGTCAGGTAGCGTTCAGGATCATTATAGAGCGTGCGCAACATAGCCGGCCAGGGTTTGGTAATCACCAGAAAACCCTGTTCACCGGGCTTTACCGGTTCCCCCTGTTCATTAAAAACAGCTACCTCCACACCGGGGAAAGCCCGGGTAGCTGCACCAGGCCTGAACCAGTCATCTCCCGGCAGCGGGGTTATTAAATGCATACCCGTTTCGGTCTGCCACCATGTATCTACAATCGGGCACCTTTCGCCCCCAATATGCTTAAAGAACCATAGCCAGGCTTCAGGGTTGATCGGCTCCCCAACAGAACTAAGGAGGCGCAGACTGCTCAGATCGCAGGCAGCAGGCCATTCCTCGCCCCAGCGCATTAACAGGCGCACCAATGTCGGGGCTGTGTAGAAGATGCTGACCCTGTATTTTTCAATAATTTTCCACAAACGATCCTTTGCCGGGTAGTCAGGCCCGCCTTCATACAAGACGGATGTAGCCCCATTGGCGAGCGGACCATAAACAAGATAGCTGTGCCCGGTAATCCAGCCTATATCTGCAGTACACCAATATACATCCTCTTCCTGGCAATCAAAGGCATATTTAAAAGTTGTTTGGACCCCGACCATATAACCCCCGGTGGTGTGCAGAATACCCTTGGGCTTACCTGTTGTCCCGCTGCTATAAAGTATAAAAAGAGGATCTTCGGCATCCATCACTGCCGGTTCACAGTAAGGTTCTGCATTTTCCATCAAATCTGCATACCATACATCCCTGCCGGGCTCCATATTTATAGGCTGCCCTGCCCTTTTCACAACAATAACCTTTTCAATGCTCGGGCAACCGTTATTTTCCATGGCCAGATCGGCATTATCCTTCAGGGGTACAGGTTTGCCGCGCCTGAATCCCCCGTCAGCAGTAATCAAAACTTTGGATAAGGAGTCATTGAGCCGCTCCTTCAACCCACCGGCGCTGAAACCTCCAAAAACTACGCTATGGGGTACTCCCAACCTTGCACAGGCCAGCATAGCGATCACCGTTTCCGGGATCATCGGTAAATAGATAGTGACAATATCTTCACGTTCCAACCCCATTTTTTTCAACACGCCGGCCAGTTTGTTAACCTCACGGTAAAGATCCTGATACGTTAACACCCGCGAATCACCAAGTTCGCCTTCAAAGATGAGGGCAGCCTTGTTCTTCCGCCAGCCTGTGACATGCCGATCCAGGCAATTATAGGCAGCATTCAGTTTTCCGCCATTGAACCAGGTCCAGTGGTAAGAAGCAGCTTCACTTTCGTCCAAAACCGTCTCCCATTCCTTAAACCAGGAAATACCTTTGCTCATTTCTCCCCAAAAATCCTCAATGCCCTGTTCGGCCAGAACCTGCAATTGTTCCGCTGTTTTTTTTGCCTTTTGGTTTTCCAAAGGGTTGATAATATCCCCGCTGCCTGCAGGTATATTTTTTTTGCTTTCCCCCATTTTTTTACCTCCAAAATAGAAATTTATGAAGCTTAAACTGTTGCCCAGAAGCTACTGACCTCTAAATTAGGAGTTTTTCATGCACCACCACCATTAATATCATATTCAGTAGGTTCTACCAATTCTGACAACTATGCACACACCGGTCCCCCGCCGGGGAAAATGAAGGAAGAGTTTGGGTATATATTATATTATGAATACTTATAATT
>JBMNNQ010000097.1:0-4505 GCA_050942615.1 Dethiobacteria bacterium
GCCTGTGACGGGGGTTAAAAAACCGATGCCGGAGGCGGCCAGGGCCAGGATATTAAAAATTGTTGCAAAAAAGATGTTAAATTTTATAGTCTTCGCGGTCAGGCGACCCAGGTTGAAAAAATAGGGTACTTTTGTCAGATCGTCCCCCATCAGGGCTATATCTGCCGCTTCAATCGCAGCGTCTGTGCCCATGGCGCCCATTGAAATGCCCACATTGGCGGCAGCCAGAGAGGGGGCATCATTTACCCCGTCACCCACCATCGCCACTTTAAAACCTTTTTGCTGCAGTTTTTTTACTTGTTCTAACTTTTCTGCGGGTAAAACACCGGAATAGTACTCCGTTATGCCAACTTTTTCAGCTATCTGGGCAGCTATTTTTTGATCGTCGCCGGTAATCATCTGAATTTTTGATATGCCGGCAGCGGCGAGCTCTTTAACCAGCATATTATTGCCGTTTCTTATTTCTTCTTCAAAATAGATAATGCCAATTGGCGTGCTATTTTCCCAGACTGCAACGGATTTTTGATCCAGATTTCCATTTGCCTGGTTTGAGTCCCACAATAATTTTTGCAGTTTTTCGCCCTGTATGCTGCCCACAGTATATTTTTTGTCCTTTACTATCGCTTCAACCCCCTTGCCGGGAATATTCTTATATTGGGTGGGATCGGACAAGACCATATTTTTTTGATCGGCCGCTTCCAGAATGGCCCGGGCCAGCGGGTGTGTTGAATATTTTTCAACTGAAGCTGCTTTTGAAAGGATGAATTCCGGTGGCGTATTGTTAAGGGGTTCGACAGCGGAAACGATGGGCTTGCCGCTGGTAAGGGTCCCTGTTTTATCGAAGAGGACGGCATCAATTTTCGAGGCTTCCTCCAGGATGTTTCCACCTTTAATTAAAATACCATTTTTAGAGGCGTTCCCCAGGGCAGAGACTATGGCAGTGGGTGATGCCAGGATAAAAGCGCAGGGGCAGCCAACGATGAAAACGGTTATAGTGCGGTAAACGTCTTTTGTCAATAGAAAAACAACCAACCCCAAGGCGATGATGGCGGGGGTAAAATAGCGGGTGTAGTGGTCTATAATTCTTAAGGCCGGTGCTTTTTGTTTTTCGGCCTCCTGCACCAGCTCAATTAACTTCCCTAATGTAGTATCTGCTCCTACTTTTTGCACTTCTGCCTCCAACATGCCGGAATAGATGACAGTTCCGGCATAGACATCATCCCCGGTTGTTTTTTCCACCGGGTCGGATTCGCCGGTCAGCGATGCCTGGTCCAACAAGGCTTGTCCCCTGAGTACCTTGACATCGACGGGAACTTTTTCACCCGTGCGGATCAACAGTCGGTCACCTGGCTGCAGCTCTTTGACTGGAACCGGCACTTCTTTTTCCCCCCGCATAAGGGTAGCTTTTTCAGGTGCCAGCCGGATCAAAGCATCAATGGCTGAACGGGCTTTTTGGGCGGTAAACTCCTCCAAAAGGGCGCCTAACACCATAATCAGGGCCACATTGGCAGCCAGAAGGTATTCACCGATTAAGGCAGAGGCAATAATGGCCAGGCTGACCAGCTCGTCCACATTAAGCTCTTTCTGCATCAGGCCCTTTACCGCTTCAATGATAATGGGTCCTCCTAAAATGACCAAGGCACCCAAGGCGAAAAGTTCGTGTAAAAGGGTGGCCCCTTTTTTTCCGAAAATGAAGCTTGCCACTATAAAAATGATCCCCAATGCCACTGTATAAAATTCTTTCATCTGCAACAGCTGTTTGTAGACACCGGCGTCTTTGTACCTGCCAATCAATTAATTCGCTCCTTCCCGGGGTTTAACATCAAAAGATTTCCCTGTTAATTTTTTTAATAATATCAAGCAGTTGTTTAACTTCTTCTTCCTGCAAATACGCACACATCTGTTCTGTCAAATCCAGGTGAAAACGATGGTGTTCTGCAAAGGCTTTTTTTCCTTTTTCAGTCAGGCTGATGAGATTAACCCGGCGGTCTTTTTTTGTAGAGGTGCGTCTGGCATATTTCTTTGATTCCAGACGGTCTACTGTGACGGTGGTCGTACCGGTGGTAACACCGAGTTTGCCGGCGAGAGATTTCATGTTCATTGTTCCATGTTGCCCCAGTGCCTCAATGGCATGTGCCTCTGAAACACTCAGGTCGCTGGAGCGGATGACAGAGTTCTCCCAGGAAGAAAAACTATTAAAAAATAATAAAAGCTCATCTGTCAGTTCCTCAACGTGGTCCATCGCAAAACCTCCTTGAACTTCAAGATGTTTGATATTGATAATGTAAGACTTTCAAAGTATATTTTACCTCTTTCCTTTTATTTTGTCAAAGGAGACTCAAAATTTCGGCGGTGGGCTGCTTACAGCCTTTCCCTATTATGCGATGCTCTCCTTACTGTAATTATCTATAAAGGTGTATGCCTGTATCGGAAATATCTATTTCCTTTATCAAATGGGATAACCTATGCTATTGGCATACATGTATATGTTTTTAATGCTTTACAGATCACGTCCTTAAATAAAATTAAAAAAGTATATAATAAAGGTAAGATCGCAGTTGTGGCGGATACGGATACAGCCGGGGAGGGTATAAACTGTACCGTTAAAGCTTGCAACCAAGAGGCGGTTGTTGTTTAACCAAAAGATAACGGCTGCAGGATTACCGCCAGAAAGGAAGGCTGAAATGTTTAGGGGTTTTAAAAAAAAGAAAACCAAGCAAGATTTGCAAAGCCATGATCGCGGCATACTGGTTTTTGAAAATACCACTGAAGTGATTAGGGCGGAAAGCGCACTGAAAGCAGAAGGCTGGAACATTAAGGTGAAAGGGCCGCCTCCGGAAATACGCAGCGGCTGCGACCTTGTGATCGAATTTCCGCTCATTGCGGAGCTGTCGATTGTCAGGAAGCTTTCAGAGATCAATGCCAAACCGCTCCAAGTCGTTCCAGTTAACAGTGTTTTGCTGGAACCTGTTGATCTTCTGCAGGAAAAGGAATATGGAAAATATTTGATGGTAAGGGCTGCAAATATGAAAATTACTGTAGACAAGGATACACAGCTGATTGTGAATGTTTCCGGGGGCGGCTGCCCGGACGTTCCTTATCTGGCAGAGCAGATGGTTGACAAATACCTAAACAGTACACCTCATCCCCGGGATGTTGGTTATACCCTCTGCGCCTATGCCCTGCAGATTGCTTTTGACCGGGTGGTGGAATTATGCTCGGCATAGTGGGAACGATTCCTGAAGAAAATTTTCCTTTGGTTACCGGAAAAGTTTCTTTAGAAGGAAATCAGATTATTCTTGGGGATGAACGTATTGCTGTAAACCGCGGTACACCAGCCATGATTGCCGCTGCCGCTGAAACTCTTAAGTATATGCATAAACCTAATCCCTATTGTTTCCTTGTTGGGGATATTGGCAACGGGGAAGGATGTAAGCGTCTTTATAAACATTTAGCATCCCATATCGCGGAATTACCACTTAAAACCTTAACATTGCATTACTTCCAGCCGGATGTCGGTCTGTTCAAGCAATTATTATCTGCAATTGATGCCATGCCCGCCCGCCCGACCTTGATTGCCGATGCCGGATTTATGTATGTTGCCAAGATGGGCGGCGATGCATCATTTTTTGATTTGTTTACACCTGATGCCGGTGAGCTTGCTTACCTGGCTGATGAAAAAGCGCCACACCCTTTTTATACCCGGGGGTTTATCCTGCACGATGAAAACATGGTGCCAGATCTGATCAACAGGGCATACCAGCATAATAATGCCGCTACCTACCTGCTTGTTAAAGGGGCAACGGACTATATTGCCAACAGGAGCGGTGTCCTTGCGACGGTTGACAGCCCGCAGGAAGAAGCGCTGGAGGCGATAGGGGGCACCGGGGATACTTTAACGGGAATAGTCTCTGCCTTGATCCATTCAGGCCTGGATTTAGAATCCGCATCTGTCAAAGCAGCAAAAATTAACCGGCTGGCAGGTTCCCTGGCCCGGCCTACCCCGGCAACACAGGTATATGATATTATTAGACAGATTCCCCATGTTCTTGAAGGAGTCCTCACAAAATAAAAAAAGGGGTGGAATTAAATGAAGGATTTCCCTATGCTGACTGAAAATGCCCGGGCTGCAGGTTGAGCTGCTAAAATAGGTCCGGAGGACTTAACAGATGTTTTGCAGAATCTCAAAATGAAAGAGGATCCGGATCTTCTGCTGGGGATCGATGCTTCTGATGATGCAGGAATTTACAGGTTAACAGATGAACTGGCTCTAATCCAGACTTTGGACTTTTTTACCCCTATCGTGAACGATCCCTATGATTTTGGCAGGATTGCTGCGGCAAATGCTCTGAGTGATGTCTATGCCATGGGGGGCCGCCCGCTGACGGCAATGAATATTGTCTGCTTTCCGATCAAAGATATGGATAAATCAGTTTTGCGTTCAATCTTGGAGGGCGGCCTGGAAATGATCCATAAAGCGGATGCAGTGATGGTCGGGGGGCACA
>JBMNNQ010000098.1:0-4482 GCA_050942615.1 Dethiobacteria bacterium
GAGGCTTGGGCGTCGCGCCTGAACATTGCCCCTGACAGGGTGTATACCGATTTTCTGCAGATGCTGGAAGAAAATGATGAACTGGATGTTATCGATATCATGGTGCCGATTGAACTGAATTACGAAATTACCAGGGAGGTAGCCAAGCAGCTTTCAGGGCAGAAAAAGGGGATTGTATGTGAAAAGCCCCTGGCTCCCACACTGGACCAGGCCCGGGAGGCACGCCAATTAAGTAAAAAATATAATCTGCCGATTATGATTGCTGAAAACTACCGCCACAACCAGGAAATAAATTATATGCGGGATCTGGTACAGGCAAAGCGTATCGGTGAAGTGTTTTATTTTATTCAAAACAGGGTTGTCGATTTTCCACAGGATATGCTTAAAAATAAGTTTCCGGCGAAGGAATGGCGGCAACACCCGGAATTTCCGGCAGGGATAATTACAGATACCGCTGTCCATGATCTGGGTGGTTTGCGCCATATTTTCGGTCCTATCCAAAAGCTGCAGGCCTTCGGGCGGCCACAAGAGGCTGAATTTGCCCCATACAGTGTGATCAATGCCAATCTCCTTTTTAAAAACGGGATCAGCGGCAGTTTTAACTTTTTTTGTGCGGGGAAAGAAATGCAGCGCCCTTTAATCGGCCTGCGCATCTTGGGCAGTGAAGGGATGATCTATCTTGAAGAACGTGATGTGGGCACCATTAATATTGCTTTTAACGATGGGCGTACAGAAAAGTTGCCTTATGAAGTGCAAAAAGGTTATTACAACGAGCTGATTAACCTGCACAATGCCTTAATGGGGACCGAACCGATTACTGTTACCCCCGAGGTTGAATATGGTGATCTGAAAACGGTGCTGGATATCATCAAATCAATTAAGGAAGAACGGATTGTCAATGTTGATGAAGCCGGGGTCTATGCCGGCGTGTAAGGAAAAAACTGCCGGTCAAAAACCGGCAGTTCAAATGACTGTAAATTGTTTTAAAAACAAGTCAACCTGCGGGCGCCCTGGCTGTTAAAAACGGGAAGGTCAGATCACCGTTAAGCAGGCGTTCCTTTTGCGGTGGGCTGAGGGGGTAGCGACCGGTGATCAGGTTGGTCAGGATTCCTGCCTTGTTGTTTTCACCGATGGCTACATAACCTGCCAGATAATCTTTTTGGAAAACAAGCCTGAGAAAATGCGGCTCCTGCCGGGAACGCACGGGGCACTGTGTCTCATAGATCTCCAAAGGCATATCCTGGCTGTTTTGCATTCTGCCCAATCCGGCGGCAATGACCGGCAGGCCAAAAAATTCTGTGGCATTCAGGCGCAGCGAGCCTTGATAGCGGAGCTCTCCGCCGCTCATGTTGGCACCGGCAATCTCCCCCTGTGCTGTGGCGTTGGGCCAAAGGGCATTATTCACCGGTTCGTGCAGGACAAGATCCCTGCTGAGGGCCACATCCCCGGCAGCATAGAGGCCGGGCAGGTTAGTCTGCAGCAGTTCATCTGTGGTGATTCCCTTTTTTTCTGCGATGCCGCTTCCTTGCAGGAAGGTTGCAGCGGGCCGGACCCCTTTGCCGATTACGATCAGATCGGTTTTTAGCTCCCGGCCGTCAGCCAGGGTAACACCGGTGACCCCTGAACTGTTGCCGTGTATGGCGGTCACATCGTTTTGCAAAATGGTTTGCAGGCCTTTTTCTGTCAGGCAGCCATTGACCATTGCGGCACCCCCGGGATCCAGCATCTGGGAAAGAATTCTGCCGGAGGCCACTACCAAGGTTGTTTCCAGGCCCAATTGATGCAAAGCGCAGGCGGCTTTCAGGCTGACCAGCCCTCCGCCCAGCAATAGTGCTTTTTTACCGCCTTCTGCCCGGGCGGCAATTTTGATAGCGTCACTGAGGGTGCGCAAAAAATATACGCCCGGGGTGTTGATCCCCGGTATGTCGGGTTTGGCCGGGGCGCCGCCGGAGGCGATCAGCAATTTTTCAAATTGCAGCTCAGAGGTGCGGTGAGCGCCGGCGGCCGGCCCGGCAGTTTTCCCCTGATCCCCCCGGGGCAGGGGCTGGTAGGTCAGGACCTTTTCCCGGCCTTGCACTGCCGTCACTGTACCGCTGCGGAATTCAATTTTTTCCCGGCGGTAATATTCTGCCGCTGCGATAGGCAGCCTTGTCAGGGGCACTGTGCCGGCCAGGTAATAAGAGAGCAGGGGGCGGTAGTAAGGCAGGTAGCCTTCAGCGCCGATCATAACCAGTTTTCCCCCGGGGTCCCTTTTGCGGATGGCACGGGCGGCATAAAAGGCGGCCGGCCCGCTGCCGATAATTGCATATTTTGTACGGGTCATCTTTATCACTTCTTCCCGATTGCTTCTTTAAGAAAGCCCCAACTGGGAACGCTTGGCGTTGATATGCTCGACCATCAGTGCGGCGGCTTTGAGGGGATCTTCTTCCACGGCAAAGCAAGCGCCGACTACATCATTGGCGCCTGCTGTCAGCAAAGCGGCAACGTTGCTGCTCCCCAATACCGGGGGCACGGTGCCCAGCACTGTAAAAATACCTGAACCGATCACATAGGTGCCGATGCTGACGGCCTTTTCAGACATCCATTCCGGTGCAGCCCCGGCCAGGGGCAGGTCGCTGATATCCACATTCAGGGCCTTGGCCAATGCGGCGGCCACGACTAAGATGCGGCTGATATCCACGCAAGACCCCATGTGCAGCACCGGCGGTATCTGCAACGCTTCACAAACCGCCTTCAGGCCCGGGCCTGCTTGGGCAGCAGCTTCCGGTAAAAGCAGCCCTGCTTTGGCGCTGGCAATCGCTGCACAGCCGGTCTCCACGACTAAGATATCCTTGCGGATCAGTTCTTCGGCCAGCGCAACATGGCCGTAATCGTGTTTGATTTTGGGGTTGTTGCAGCCTACCAAAGCGGCGATTCCTTTGATGCTGCCTTCTTTAATGGCGTTTAAAAGGGGATCCAGCGTGCCGCCCAAGGCTTCGACAATTGCTTCCACGCTGAAACCGCCCATAAATTCCATCTTGTCGGCTGGAATGAAGACCTTGGCTTTGTTCCGGCGGGGGTAATTTTCCACAGCGGCGCGCACGATTTCGACGGCAGTTTCCAGAGCTTTTGCTTCATCAAAGGCTACATGTTCGGCCCCGGGGAATTTGGCTTTCGGGGAGGTGGAGATGATCTTGGTGTGATAGCAGCCGGCCACCTCTGTTAAAGCGGGCATAATACACTGCACGTCAACAATCATCGCCTCCACTGCGCCGGTGATGATCGCCAGCTCTTGTTGCAGGAAGTTGCCGGCGATGGGGACATCATGTCTCATCAGCAGTTCGTTACCGGTGCAGCACATGCCGCAGATATTGATTCCTGCCGCGCCCTTTGCTTTGGCAAGTTCGAGCAGCTCCGGTTCTTTTGCTGCCTGGACAATCATCTCCGAAAGGGGGGGCTCATGCCCGTGGACGACGATATTGACCATATTTTCCTTTAAAACCCCCAGGTTGCTTTCCCCGCGGTGGGGCTTGGGGGTGCCAAACAGAACATCGGATAGTTCGGTGGCCCACATGGAGCCGCCCCAGCCGTCGGACAGCGCCGCCCGCAGTCCCTGCAAGATCAGGTTGACGTAATCAGTATCCACTCCGATGTGAGTCCGGTGCATAATTTCTACAATTTCCCTGTCAATGCCCCGGGGGGTAATCCCCACACTTTGCCATTTTTCCTTTCTTTGCGCCGGGGCGCGCTCCAGCAGTTCCAGATGGCCCTTGGCGATACCAAACTCGTCTAAAGCCTTGTGGGCAACATCCAGAGCGATCTCTTTTGCAGAACGTCCTTCGCTGGGCACGTTTAGTTCGCCGGCCAAGGCTAAAAGTTTTTCTTTGTCCTTGATTTCATAATCCGGCGCTTTGCCTGCAGCGGTATGCAGCAGGGTTTCTACAATATCGCGCCCATGATCTGAATGGGCGGCTGCCCCGGCCGCGATAGCACGCAGCAGGTTGCGGGCTACGATTGTATCGGCGGTGGCTCCACAAACGCCTCTGTCCGGGCCGTTGCCGAAAGGATCAATGCGGCAGGGGCCCATGTTACAGTTACGGCAGCAGACGCCCAGCAGCCCGAAGCCGCATTGGGGTTCTTGCTTATCAAGCCTGTCCCAGGCAACGTCCACGCTCTCCTGTTCAGCCCGGGAAAGCAGGGCCTGGGTGGCGGGATCAATGCTTTTTTGAGCAAATCTATCTTGGTTCATACCTTTCTCTCCTCTTTAAAAGATTTTAAACATGCCGGCAAAGAACTTTACTGCGCTTGAAAATTGGCTAAATAGGCCTGGCGTTTTTCCCGAGCATAGGCCGGGACGGCCTGCAGGGTAAGCGCCTTTGTCGGACACGCCGCCACGCAGGCGGGGATTTCCCGTTCAGGGCAGCGATCACATTTCAGGGCCAGCTGTTCTTCTTTATCCTGCACGATCGCGCCGAAGGGACAGGCCATCACACACATCCAGCA
>JBMNNQ010000099.1:0-4463 GCA_050942615.1 Dethiobacteria bacterium
CAATTTTAGCAAACCCCAAAGAAACGCCTCCTTCCCGGGCGACTTCATCATTCAACCAGCCGGGAAGCATCACTTCTGCAGCCCCCGCAGTTGAAAAAACCGGCCAAGCCAACTGTTACAGATGGCCTCTTTGTGTTAAAACCGCCTGCACCCGACGCCATATTTTTGCCTGGACGACCTCCGGCTTGTCCCCGGCAGAAACAACAAAAAAGCGTTCCTTTTCCCGGGCAGCTATCTGCAGAAAACCCTGCTGCACCCGCCGGTGGAAACTAAGTGCTTTCTGTTCAACACGATCACCCTGCCAGGTTTCTGCACCGGCACCTGTTTCAGCTTTTTGCAGGCGTTCCAGCCCGCGGCGGGCCTCTAAATCCAGAAGAATGGTGATCGCCGGCAAAAGTTTTCCTGTCGCCCACAGGTTAATTTTAGTAACCATTTCCAGATCTTCTCCCCCGGCCAAACCCTGGTAAACTATGCTGGAATCTAGGTAGCGATCACAAAGGACAATTTCTCCCCGGCTTAGAGCCGGGCGGATCAGGGTGCTGACTAACTGCGCGCGTGCAGCGCTGTAAAGCAAAGCCTCGCTGATCACCGTCATCTCCTTAAAGGAGGGATTTAAAAGCAACCTGCGGAGCTCTTCGCCAATGGGCGTGCCCCCCGGCTCCCTGGTCAGAAGTACCGGCAACCCGCAAGCTTCCAGCCGGTCTTTTAACAACCGGGCCTGGGTAGTTTTACCGGCGCCGTCCGGCCCCTCAAAGCTGATGAACAGACCTTCTCCCGGTTTTTTACCTATTTTCTGCTGTTCACCCATTACCCGCAGCTCACTTTCTCTTTTTCCGCGCAGCGAACACCCCCGCACCAACCTGTATGCGCCGCCGGTGCCACATTCGGCTTGCGTAAAAACCCGGCCCGGCCCCGGTGGCACAGCCTTAAAACCAGCCCGGCCGGCGGAGAACTTTGTTGTTGCTGAATTATTGTTTATTCTTGCTGTCATGCTTATTCTACCATACAGGGGTCTTTTCTCACAACTTTAATCGTGCGCAGAGCCGGATCGGCGGCTCCCTGAAAAAGCCTGCCCCGGGCCTGTTGGTGCCGGAGATGCACCAACACCTCTTCCCGGATCGTTTCCCCCGGGGCCAAAAGCGGTATTCCCGGCGGCGAAAGAACAACCATTTCTGCACAAATTTTCCCCGCTGCTGCCGGTAAAGGCAGGCTGTAACTTGGCAGGCGCAGCGCTTCCCCGGGCGTCAGAGAAAAAGCCGCCCGGGGTGCCCCCTCCTTGCGGCAGAGATCCGGTGGAAAATCCGCGGAAAAGTCTGCTGCCGTAATAGGGACAGAAGCACGGCCTCCGGCTTGACTGAAAAATGGCAGGGCCGTCCGGGCCCTTTCCAATTGCCGGGCCAGTTTGCGGGGCGCCAGGGACAGCTGTGCCGGACCGGTAATCGCCAAGAGGTAGCCCCGGCCGGACATTTCCACCTGCCAGCGATATTTTTGGGCCAACTTCCGGGCCAGCGCAGAACCTGTGCCACCAGGACAAAGGAGGGTAACACGGCAGGGATCCAGGCTGAATTCCCCCCCGGGTGCAACATTCAGCAAGGTAAACCCCCTTGTTTTTATTTCCCGCTGCAGGCGCCCGGCCCAGTGCCAGGCCCCGGTAAAAAGCCGCCCGCCCTTGAGGGCCGCCTGACGCCGGGCCAGATCCAGGGAAAGCATTACCAGGTAGGAAGGACTGCTTGTCTGCAAAGCCTGTAACCAAAATTTTAACCGGGGCACATAGGGCAACGCCTTTTTGCCGAGATGCAAAAAAGCCCCCGGTGTCAAAGAACCCAAGGACTTGTGGGCGCTGTGCAACCAGATATCTGCCCCGGCCGCCGCGCTATGGGGCAGCGGTTCCCTGTAAAACGGAAAATGCGTCCCGTGGGCCTCATCCACAGCCAGTAAAACATTGTGCTGCGCGGCAATGCGCTGCATAGCCTTCAAATCTGCCGTCACGCCCCAGTAGGAAGGGGAGGTTAAAAACAGCAGCCGGGCGGCAGGGTGTTCCTGCAAAGCCCTTTCCACAGTTTTTACAGCTACATTCAAAGGGAAACCGCTACGGCGGTCCCGTTCCACCGGCAGGTAGACCGGCCGCGCCCCGGAAAGTGCAATCCCGTGCAAAGCTGCTTTATGCGCCATGCGCGTGAGCAAAACCTTTTCGCCCGGGCGGCATAAAGCTGAAAAAAGGGCCAGCAGCCCCCCGGTTACCCCATTCACCAGAAAAAAAGTGGCCTGCGCCCCAAAAAGAGCTGCCGCCAGCTTCTGGGCCTGTCCGATGGCCCCCCGCGGCAGGTGCAGATCATCCAAAGCATCCAGTTCCGTCAGATCAAAGCGCAGGGCAGTTGAAAAACCCCGGCGTCGCAAGTCCGGTGCACCGTCCCCCCCGCCGTGCAGCGGGACATGCAGCGCCAAATAACCCTTGCGCAGATGCGCCCTGACAGCAGCATAAAGCGGTGCCCGGCGTTGCCCCGGGGGTATTCCTTTGGCTATCAATTACCTTCACCCCATCTCTGCCCCCCGCCGATCGGTTTCAAAATTGTTTATAGTTCATGCCAAAATTTTTTCAGGTTTTGCAAATAAAACTGGTATGCACGATCATCGTAGGTGGCCTTTACCAACTTTTTTTCACAATCACTGCAGATAAAAGCAGCTAAAATATTTAACCCCGCTTTTTTATTTAAATGGCAGAATAGGCATGTTTTTGTTTCTTCACCAGCCAATTTGTTCACCTGCCCGCTAAAAATTAAGGAAAGTCCGCTGCTGCCCAATTTATAATATCCCCCTGAAATGGCTGCGGCAATTCCCGGATCGCCGGCCTTTTAATGGTCAATAATGCCCTGTTTCTTACATCTTATGCGGGAAAGGTGAAAACTGCTCCTAAAATAAATGAAGAGCGGGTAGTTAGACTGCACCCATACCGGGCACACCATAAAAAACCGCCCGGCGGCGGTTTAAATCAAGCTAAATATAAAATAATATTGCAATCGTTTCTGGCATGTGAAATTTAACGCAGGGTATAGTTGGGAGCTTCCTTGGTAATCTGCACATCGTGCGGGTGGCCTTCCAGCAGTGAAGCATTGGTGATGCGGATAAATTTGGTTTTGGTCTGCAGCTCTTCGATATTGCGCACCCCACAATAACCCATCCCCGCACGCAACCCCCCCACCATCTGGAAAACCATATCGGCCACCGTGCCCCGGTAAGGCACCCGGCCTTCGATACCTTCCGCCACAATTTTTTGGTCTTCCTCCTGAAAATAGCGATCCCGGCCGCCTTCTTTCATGGCCCCCATAGAGCCCATACCGCGGTAAACCTTGTAACTGCGCCCCTGGAATATTTCTATTTCTCCCGGGCTTTCCTCAGTGCCGGCAAAAAGACTGCCGATCATGACACAATCGGCACCGGCAGCCAAGGCCTTGGTAATATCCCCCGAATATTTGATCCCGCCGTCGGCAATCACGGGCACCTTAAAACTATGCGCCACCCGGGCCACATCATACACCGCGGTAATCTGGGGCACACCGATCCCGGCAATTACCCGGGTTGTGCAGATTGACCCGGGACCCACTCCCACCTTCAGTGCGTTGGCGCCGGCATGAATCAGATCGCGGGCTGCTTCAGCCGTGGCAATATTTCCGGCCACAAGGTCAATTTCCTGGTATTCGTTTTTAATCGCCCGCACAGTGTCCAGCACCTTGCGGGCATGTCCGTGGGCCGTATCCACCACAATCACGTCCACCCCCGCCTCCACCAGCGCCCCCACCCGGGTAAGAGTATCTCTGGCCACACCCACAGCGGCAGCAACCAACAGCCTGCCGTTGGCATCCTTGGCCGAACGGGGATAAGAAATCGTTTTTTCAATATCCTTAATCGTAATCAGGCCCTTAAGCATAAAATCATCGTCCACAAGCGGCAGTTTTTCAATCTTGTGATGGGCTAAAATTTCCTGGGCCTGATGCAGGGTAGTTCCCTCCGGGGCAGTAACCAGACCGTCCTTGGTCATGGCATCCTTAATCAGCCGGCTGAAATCCTTTTCAAACCGGAGATCGCGGTTGGTAATAATCCCTACCAGGCGGCCGCCTTCGGTAATGGGAACGCCGGAAATACGGTAACGTTCCATTAAAGCGGCGGCGTCATTAATTGTATGCATGGGGGAGAGATAAAAAGGATTGGTAATAACCCCGTGTTCAGACCTTTTCACCCTATCCACCGCCTCAGCCTGCCGTTCGATGCTCATATTGCGGTGGACGACACCGATACCGCCTTCCCGGGCCACAGCAACAGCCATCCGGAATCCGGTTACTGTATCCATCGCGGCGCTGATAATAGGAATATTCAGACGTATATTCGGCGTTAATTGGGTGTCAATTTCTATTTCCCGGGGCATCAGCCTGGAGCGGGCCGGCATCAGCAAAACATCATCAAAAGTA
>JBMNNQ010000100.1:0-4462 GCA_050942615.1 Dethiobacteria bacterium
ATCCCAACCTTTCCCTAACCCCCTGCCGCAAATTGATGATTGTCTTCAGGTGCAAAGGGTAACCGCCGATCCGGCACACACGAATGAACGCATTCGCTTTGCAAAATCGGGTGAAATAAAAAAAATACTGGGTGGTATTCTAAAATGGAGTGATGAAGATTTATATGGTTATAGCAGGGCTTTTGTTAGTTGTCCTGAAATACAGGATTCAAATGTAACAGTTCTGGACCCTGCAGCTGGGGGGGGGTCCATACCTTTTGAGGCATTACGCCTTGGACATTTGGTTTATGCCAACGAACTTAATCCTGTTGCAACGGTGATACTTTTTGCAACGCTTGATTATCCACTGAGGTATGGAAAAGGTCTTTTACGTGACTTAGAGACTTGGGGCCGTAGATTAATTGATTATATTGGTAAACAAATGTTGGAAATAACGCCGTTTTCCCCGCTTCCGGAACAAGAAAGAAAATTTTTAATTGAACAATGTTATAAATGTCCAGAAGTGATTGCTGATTATGACAAGCCTGAAAGTGATCAAGTTGGGCTTTTATATTGCCGGCAGGTCACCTGTCCCCATTGCGGCGGTGAGGCACCCCTGTTGAATACCTGCTGGTTGTCCAAAACGGGTGACAAATGGGGGGTGCAAGTGATCCCCGACCGGCGGGAACGGGAGGGGCGGGTACGGTTTGAAACCTACCGTGTTAAAGGCAGCCGGGGCCCCCGGGGTGAAGATCCCAATTTTGCCACGGTTTCACGCGGGGTTGGCAGCTGCATCCACTGCCGGCAGGCCATTTCTTCTGATGAAATAAAAGCCCAGGCGCGGGGAGAATCCCCCCACGGTAGGTGGCGGGATCGCCTTTACTGTGTGGTGGGGGTGCGCTACCAGCCCCGGCTGGATAAAGAAGGCAACCCCCAGCGCTACGTCAGCGGAAAGCGGGCCGGCGAAATAAAAGAGAAGAAGGTGCGTTTTTTCAGGCCCCCCAACAAAAAAGATCTGCAGGCCTTGGCTGAAGCCCAAAGGCTTTTACTGGAGCGCTGGCCGGAGTGGGAACGGCAGGGGCTCATTCCTATGGAAAAATTTCCTGACGGTAATGATATGCGCCCGGTTCTATATGGTATGAACCGCTGGTGTGATATGTTTACACCACGTCAGCTTTTGGGGCACCTTACCCTGGTGGAGGAACTAAACCGGCTTAAACCGCAAATTATAAAAGAACTGGGCCCGGAGAGGGGACGGGCTGTAGTGACATACCTGCAGTTTATGCTCGACAAGGGAATAGACTATAACAGCAAACAAACGCGATGGCATTATAGTCGTGGGGTTTTAGTCAACACTTTCGGCCGCCACGATTTTTCTGTTAAATGGACTTTCGGTGAAATGATCTTCAGCGGCCCCAATTCTGGAGCGGCTTGGGGGCTTTCGCAGGTGGTTGACGCTTACCAAGGTTTGGCAGAGCTGTTGGCACCGCTGCACCAGGCGCTGCAGGGAAAGGCACCGCCGCTTAAGATTCTTCACGGCACGGCGGCACACATGGCTGTGCCAGATCGTTCGGTTGATCTGGTCTGTATAGATCCCCCCTATTACAATAACGTCCAGTATGCCGAGCTTTCCGACTATTTTTATGTATGGCAGCGGCGCACCCTGGGGGATCTTTATCCGGAACTTTTTCGCCGCCGGCACACCGAAAAAGATGATGAGGCTGTAGCAAACCCTGTACGGGATGGTTCTGCTGCAGGGGCCAACCGGGAATACCAGCGCCTAATGAGCGAAATTTTTACCGAGTGCCGGCGGGTCCTAAAAGATCAAGGGATTATGACCATTATGTTTACCCATAAGACTTTAGAGGCCTGGGAAGTGCTGACCCGTTCCCTGATTGAAAACGGCTGGACTATTACCAGTTCATTACCAGTGGAATCAGAGGCTGTCCAGTCTTTGCATCAGAAAAATATGGCCGCCGCCGCCAGTTCTATTTTTCTGAGCTGCCGGAAACGGGAAATTAAGCGCGACAGGCCCGCTGTTTGGAGCGGTTTCGGCGGTGAAGGGGTGGCTGCAAAAGTGCAGCAGGCTGTGCGCCGGGGGTTGCAGGAGTTGGCAATTTTACGGCTGAATCCTGTCGATGAAATGGTGGCCGGCTATGGCCGTGCTTTGCATGTGCTTTCGGAAAACTGGCCGGTGTTGGACGGTGATGCAGAGGTTACACCTGTTCAGGCGATGGCTGAAGCCAGCGCCGTGGTTGCCCAGTACCAGATTGAAAGGATCACCAAAGAGCGGCTAAAGGTGGAAAATCTGGGACCTGAAGCAGCCATGGCTTTAACCCTGTACGGTATTTTTGGTTTGCATTATTTTTCCTTTGATCAAGCGCTGAATCTCTCCCGATCGCTGGCGATCAAATTGGAAGAACAGCCCGCAGGGTATGATCCGGTTGGCAGCAAAATAGGTGTTAATGCTGAAAGACCGGCTAGGAGTGCACAGCGCCAAGATCCTGAAGAGGATGGTTTCCATGCCCCGCTGCTGCGCTATCGCTCTAGATTGCGCCTGGCGCTGCCCGAAGAGCGCAGCCCTAAACGTTTAGAAAATCCCCGTACGGAATGGGATCTTTTGCAGGGCTTGATTATGGCCTTTCGGGAAGGGGACGTACCCGTGGCGCGGGTATACCTGGAACGCCACGCTGCAGGGAAGCAGGGGATCGTCTTAGATCTACTTTCCGTCTGGGCCGGGGAAATGGACCGTGATGAACTGCGTAAGGAGGCTGAATCGCTGTTTTTTGGCCTGCAGTAGGCAAGCTCCGGTTTTTCTGTGTACCGTTTACCATATTATGACGCAAGGAGGAAGCCCATGCCAGGTAAACAAATGAAGGAAGCAAAAGGCCTGCGTTCCAGATGCTGGCTTCTTTCCTATCGGACATCCTCTACGGTTATTGAAGGGCGGCCGTTGGAAATGTTGCAGGATTTTTATCTGCCGGCCTTGCGCCTGGCTGTGAGCTATGATCGGGTCGCCGGTTATTTTCGCTCATCTTCCTTGGCTGCTGCCTCTCAGGGTTTTTCGGCATTTGTGGGGAAAAAAGGCAGGATGCGTCTTATTGTTGGTGCCGATCTTGATCCTTTGGATGTGCAGGCTGTTCTTGCCGGGGATGCAAAAAGGTTGGCCCGGCAGTTAAACCAACGCTTGGAACGGCCTGACGACTGGCCGGAAGAGGAACAAAAGGGTGTTGTTTTGTTGGCCTGGATGGTTGCCCGTGGTTACCTGGAGGTGAAGGTTGCTTTTCGGGTTCATGGCAGCACTGGGGCGCCTCTGTCTTTTGAAGCAATGGATGATGGTTATGTCCATGAGAAATGGTTTATTTTGGGCGATGAATTTGGAAACCGTCTTTATGGTACAGGGACACTCAATGAATCAAAAACAGCGCTGACCTTAAACGCAGAAAATATAGATATTCATTGTGACTGGTTGGATGAAAGGGAGCGCCGGCGGGTGGAAAGCGCTGCAGCCGCTTTTGAAAACTTATGGAGAGGGCGGGCTACTCATATAAAGGTTATGACGCTGCCGGAAGCAGTGCGGCAGAGACTGTTGCAGCTGGCTGCAGGGGTAAAAAACCCCCGGGAGGTAGATGGTAGCAGTGCTGCTTTTTTGGATGTTCAGTTGCCCTCGGCGCTGGAAAGGCTGCACTTTGCACTTTTAAAAGACGGCCCCAACTTGCCGGGGGGCAGGTTTGTGGGTCTGGAAACGGCGCCGGTAGCACCCTGGCCACATCAGCGGGTTGTTGCCCGCCGCCTGGTAGAGGCCTGGCCGCATTCTTACCTGTTGTGCGACGAAGTGGGGCTGGGAAAGACGATCGAGGCCGGTTTGGCTTTTCGTTCCCTCTACCTATCAGGCTTGGCCCGGCGTATCCTTATAGCAGCGCCAGCCAGCCTTACTGAGCAATGGCAGCGGGAGATGGCTTCCAAGCTTTTGCTTTCTTTCGGCCGGGTTCTTTCCGGACAGGTGGTCCGCCATGCCTATACTTTTCCCACGGCCAGGGAAGAGAGGGCTACTTCCCTTTATGAACCGGATTTAACGATTATTTCTACAGGATTGCTGACCCGGGAGGAACGCCGGGGGGCACTTATGGAAGCGGAGGCTTTTGATATTGCCCTTGTCGATGAGGCCCACAATGCTAGGCGGCAGCACCCGCAGCGTGGAACGGAGAGCTATCCCCAATTTGGCAGGCTCTATTTGACACTGCAGGACGGGCTGCGCCAAAAAGCGCGCAGTCTGTGGCTGGCCACGGCGACACCGCTGCAGATTGATCCGGTGGAACCGTGCGATCTTTTGGCCCTGACCAACCGCGCCGGGGCCTTTCAATTTGATCCCACCTTGGCCCTGCAATATTATGATATTTTAGAGCGGATGATGGCCGGAGAGGAGCCCGGCAAATATGAATGGAAGTTTTTGCAGAAGGCTATTAGGGTGTTGGAAAGCCAG